>NZ_JBHTST010000026.1:0-75053 GCF_042794995.1 Streptomyces sp. NPDC056503 | reverse complement strand
GGCACTGGCCGTGGCCGCGGCCAGTGCCTCGGCGACGGCGCCGGGCAGACCGGCCGGAGGGCGGAGGAAGGCCCGGAACACCTCCGCGAGCGCCTGGGACTCGGGAAGGACGCGCAGGGTCTCGGTGTACGGCCGCAGTGCCGGGACCTTCAGGGAGTCGAGCAGGTCGGCGGTGTCCGCCGCACTCCGGAAGCCGCACAGTCCCCGGAACGGGGTGAGGGCGACGATCATCTCGGGTTTGTGCTGGTCGTCGCGGTAGGTGCGGTGCGGCGCGTCCAGGGGGACGCCGAGCGCGTTCTCCCGCGCGAACCCGGCCTGGGCCTGGGCGAGGTCGGGGTGCACCTGGACGGAGAGCGGCGCGTCGGCGGCCAGGAGCTTGACCAGGAAGGGGAGTCGGGGCCCGAACCGGCTCACGGTGACCGCGCCGAGCGCGCGCGCCGGGTCCTCGGAGACCAACCGGTCCAGGGGTATCAGGGCGTCCCCTCGGGACACCCCGGAGGGCGCCGCCGGATGGGCGCCCATCCAGAGTTCGGCCTGGGGCGCTCCGGTGGGCGGCAGGCCCATGAGCTCCGGCAGCAGCGTGCGGGAGCCCCAGTCGTAGGGCTGGACTGTGTTGTGGAGGAGGTCCATGTCCATTTCCTGGAGTACGTACGGGGGGGTGGGACGACGAAGGCGACGAGGGTGACGGGGCGACGCCTGCGATGCGGCCATCACGGCCTCACTCCGTCGCGAAGGGCGCCCGGCGGCGTGACCCCGGCGGGCGCCGCGAGAGGGCCCGTCCGGGTCACCGGAGGGCGGGCGTCAGACGACCGTCCGCCCCCGCGTGCCCGCTCCGGCACGGGACGGCCCGGAGGCGGCGACACCGGCGGCGGCCGCGCCGATCAGCCCGGCGTCGAGGGCCAGCCCGGCGGGCACGACCGGGACGTCACGGGTGAAGTCGAGGACGGCGTAGGACTTCAGGTGGTGCCGCAGCGGCGCGAACAGCACCTCGCCGGCCTGCGAGACCCCGCCTCCCACGACGACCAGGTCGAGTTCGACGAGCGCGGCCGTGGCCGCGATGGCCGCGGCCAGGGCCCGCCCGGCCCGGTCGAACGCGGCGAGCGCCCTCGGGTCGCCCGCGCGGGCCGAGACCTCGACCTCCCGGGCCGTGGCGGCAAGGCCGGCCGGGGGCGTCCAGCCCGATTCCAGCGCATGGGCCGCGATCGCCGTACCGCTGGCGTAGCGCTCGACGCATCCCCGGGCGCCGCACGGGCACACCGGACCGTTCTGGTCCACGGTGATGTGCCCGATGTGCCCGGCGTTCCCGGTCGTCCCGGCATGGACGGAACCGCCCAGGACGAGTCCGCCGCCGACCCCGGTCGAGACGACCATGCACAGGGCGTTCGCCGCGCCCTTCGCCGCACCGATCCAGTGTTCCGCCGCCGCCATGGCGACCGCGTCGCCGACGAGTACGGGCTCGATGCCGTCCGGGACGGCGGGGTGGCTCCGCACCCGCTCCACCAGGCGGAAGGAACGCCAGGCCGGGATGTTCACCGGGCTCACCGTGCCCGCGAAGGTGTCCACGGGCCCGGCGCTCCCGATCCCCAGGCAGGACAGCGAGGCCCATTCCGCGTGGGTGGCCAGCTCGTCCACGACCGAGGCCACCGCGGCCATCATCGCCTCGGCGGACTCGCGCGCGGGCGTCGGCCGCTGCGCCCGCACCACGACGCGCCCCTCCCCGTCGACCAGCGCCCCGGCGATCTTCGTACCGCCGATGTCCAGCGCTCCGTACACCATCCGCCCAACCTCTCCCTGCCCGTCCGAACTGTGCGAGGACTACTCTGCCGAGCGATGACAACGTTGTCCAGCGAGGAACGGATCCGGTTAAGGCACACCGTCGACGCAAGCGGGGCAAGCGCGGGCGGGGCGGGCATGGTGGAGACGGGCGGGGAGGGCGCGGGCGGAGGCGGGCGGGGGATCCCCTGCCGGGGCGTCAGCGGGTGGCGAGCCGTTCCAACAGCGCCGTGCTCCTCGCCAGCAGGGACCGCTCCTCGTCCGTCAGTTCGACCTCGATGACCTGCGCGAGCCATCCGGCCCTGCGGCCGCGTTCGGCTTCGAGGGCGGTCCGGCCCGCGCCCGTCAGCTCGACCAGGGACTTGCGGCCGTCCGTGGGGTGCGGCCGACGCGTGACCAGGTCCTGCTCCCTCAACAGCCCGACCGACCGCGCCATCGACTGGGGGCGCACCCTCTGGTCGGCCGCGAGGTCGCTCGTGGTCATGGGGCCGTTGCGGTCGAGGGCTCCGAGCACGGCGGCCTGGCCCAGCGGGATGCGGTCCTCGTGCTTGACGCGCCGGGTGAGTCTGCCCATGGCGGTGCGCAGGTCGGCGGCGATGGCGGCGGCTTCCGTGGAGGGCATAGCGCACTTTATCCCGGTGCCCCGCGCAGGGACGCGGCCCGGCCTGGGCGGCGGAACCTCACAGCCATGCTGTACAGCCAAACTGCACAGCAAAGGTGTTCAGCATTGCTGTACTGTTTCGCGGTGTCGGGCCCAGCGCCAACGCTGTCGCAGCCGGGGCCACGGCACCTGACGACGGGAAGGACCTCCCATGTCCGCAGCACAGGCAGTCGCCCCCCTCGGCCCCGATGCCACCACCATCGAGACCGTCACCGCCCGCCGGATCGTCGACAGCCGGGGCAACCCCACGGTCGAGGTCGACGTCGTCCTGGCGGACGGTTCCCTGGGGCGCGCGGCCGTCCCCTCCGGCGCCTCCACCGGCGCCCGGGAGGCCGTGGAACTGCGCGACGGGGACCCGTCCCGCTGGCACGGCAAGGGCGTCGACCGGGCGGTGGCCCACGTCGGCGGCGAGATCGCGGCGGCCGTACGCGGCCGCGACGCGGCGGACCAGGAAGGACTCGACTCCGCGCTGGTCGCCCTCGACGGCACCGCCACGAAGTCCCGGCTCGGCGCCAACGCGATCCTCGGCGTCTCCCTCGCCACCGCCAAGGCCGCCGCGGCGGCCCACCGACAGCCCCTCTACCGCTACCTCGGCGGCGCCGGAGCACACCTCCTGCCGCTGCCGATGATGAACATCGTCAACGGCGGCGCCCACGCCGACAATCCGCTGGACTTCCAGGAGTTCATGATCGCCCCGGTCGGCGCGGACACCTTCGCCGAGGCGGTCCGCATGGGCAGCGAGGTCTTCCACACGCTGCGCCGCGACCTGCTGGCCGCCGGGCACTCCACCGGCGTCGGCGACGAGGGCGGCTTCGCCCCCGCGCTGCGCACCGCCGAGGAGGCGCTCGACTTCGTCATGGCCGCCATCGAGCGCACCGGCTACCGCCCCGGCACCGACATCGGTCTGATCATGGACCCGGCGTCGTCGGAGTTCTTCCGCGACGGGGTCTACGACTACGCCGGCGAGGGCGTGCGCCGCACGCCCTCCGAGAACGCCGACTACCTGGCCAAGCTCATCGACGCCTACCCGATCGTCTCCGTCGAGGACCCGATGGCGGAGGACGACCTGGACGGCTGGCGCGAGCTGACCGCCCGCGTCGGCGACCGCTGCCAGCTCACCGGCGACGACGTCTTCTGCACCGACGAGACCCTGCTGCGGGAGGGCATCGATACCGGCGTCGGCAATTCGATCCTGATCAAGGTCAACCAGATCGGCACCCTCACCGAGGCGCTGGCCACCGTTGCCACGGCCTACCGGGCGGGCTGGACGGCCGTCATGTCGCACCGCTCGGGCGAGACGGAGGACACCACCATCGCGGACCTGGCGGTGGCGACGGGGTGCGGCCAGATCAAGACCGGCTCGCTCTCCCGTTCCGACCGCACCGCGAAGTACAACCAGCTCATCCGCATCGAGGAGGAACTGGGCGACACCGCCCGCTACGCCGGCCGCACCGCCCTCCACAGGGCCCTCCGCAGGGCCTGAACGGCGAGAGCGGCGCGCACGGCGGTACCGGCGGAGAGCGGCGGTACCGGAGGTTCCTTACTCGTAGCGGTACTTCAGCGAATCCGCCTCCGCCTGCTCGATGTCGGCGATCGTCAGCTCCGGCATCCGCAGCTGGGCCAGCGTCACCTCGGCCGAGGTCGGCTGGGCGTCCGCCGGCAACCACTGCTCCGGCTTCCACGCCCCGCCGCGCAGCAGCGACTTCGGGCAGTGCGGGTAGACCTCCTCGATCCCCACCACCAGAGCGCTGGCCGGCGGCTTGCCCACGGCGGTCAGCCGCGACAGCAGCTCCGGGCGGGTGGAGACGCAGGCCCGGCCGTTCACGCGGAGCGTGGTGGTACGGCCGGGGATGACGAACAGCAGTCCGGCCCGCCCGGTGGCGATGACGTTCTGCAGGGTGTCCAGACGCTTGTTGCCGGTCGCGTCGGGTATCGCCACCGTCCGCGAGTCCAGGACGGCGACGAAGCCGGCGGGGCCGCCGCGCGGGGAGACATCGCAGTTGCCCTCCGCGTCGGCGCTGGCGACCAGGACCAGCGACGAGCACGCGATCAAGCTCCGGGTCTCGTCGGTGAGTTCGGTCATCTGCTTGCGCAGCGCCGCGTCCTTGGGGAGTTCGTAGACCCGGCGCAGCGCCTCCTGGTCGGGCACGGAGTCGAGGCGGAGCGAGTCGAAGGCACTGCCGGCGAGGGTTGTCGTCATACGCCGATCCTAGGAGGCCGATCCACGCGGCCTCCGGTCCCGTCGGGCCTCCGGTCCCGTCGGCCTCCGGCACTGTCGGGGCTCCGGGGCCGTCCGCTGTGGCCGGTCCGGCGCGGGGGCCGGGGGCGTACGCGGTCAGGCGCGGCCCGCGGCCTTCTGGCTGCGGCGGGACAGGGAGTCGACGACCACCGCGGCGAGCAGGACCGAGCCGGTGATCATGAACTGGACGGCGTTGCTGACGCCCATGATGTTCATGCCGGACTGGATGGAGCCGATGACGAGCGCGCCGAGCAGCGCGGACCAGACCGAGCCGCGTCCGCCGAAGAGGCTCGTCCCGCCGATGACGGCGGCGGCGATCACGTTCATGAGGAGGTTGCCGCCCCCGGAGGTCTGGCTGGCGGACTGGATCTGGCCCGCGAGGAAGAGCCCGCCGACGGCCGCCATGGTGCCCGCGATCGTGAAGACGCTCATCCGGACGAACGGCACGCTGATGCCGGCCCGTCGCGCTCCCTCGATGTTGCCGCCGACGGCGAAGATCTGGCGGCCGTAGCGGGTGCGGCGGAGCACGAAGTCGAGGACCACCAGCAGGATCAGGAAGATCAGCAGCGCGAGCGGGAGTCCCTGGTACTGGTTGAGGATGTACGCGGCGGCGAAGGCGATCGCCGCGATGACGACGGTCCGCACCACGATCTCGGCAACCGGGCGGTACGGCACCCGCGCCGCCTGCCGGCGCCGGGCGTCGAGGAGCGAGGCGAGCAGGAAGAGCCCGACGCCCACCGCCGCCGTCACGTAGGCCGCGGCCGGGCTCTCGAAGATCGTGGAGTACAGCTCGGCGACGATGCTCTCGCTGGGGATGTTGACCGTGCCGCTGGTGCCGAGCACCTGGAGCATCAGCCCGTTCCAGGCGAGGTTGCCCGCGAGCGTGACGACGAAGGCGGGCACGCCCACCTTGGCGAAGAAGAACCCGTGGATGAGCCCGACAGCCGCTCCCCCGGCGAGGGCGACGAGCAGCGCCAGCCACTGGTTCATGCCGTTGATGACGTTGAGCACGGCGAAGATCGCCGCGCACAGTCCGCTGACGGAGCCGACGGAGAGGTCGATCTCGCCGAGCAGGAGGACGAAGACGATGCCGACGGCGATCATGCCCGTGCCGACGATCTGCTGGCTGAGGTCGGACAGGTTCTGCGCGGAGAGGAAGGCGCTGTCCAGGCTGCCGAAGACCGTCCAGATGACGATGACGGCGATGACGACGGGCAGGGAGCCGAGTTCGCCGCTGCGCAGCTTGCGGCGGAACTCGCCCACGTATCCGCGGAAGCCCTCCTCACGGACGATCAGCCGGCTGTCGACGGCGGGCATCGCCTCGGGGGCGGTCCGCTGGGAGGCGGCGTCGCCCGACTCCGGCGGACGACCGTTGTTGTCCCCTGCGCGTCTCATGGCGCCTCCTCCCCGCGTGTCTTCCGCCCCTCCCGCCCCGCCCACCCCTCGCGCTCCTCGCGCTCCTCGCGTTTGCGGGCCTGGCGCCGGGTGACGGCGCTGTCGGTGGCTCCGGTGATGGCGGAGATGATCTCCTCCGTGCTGGTGGCGCTCTTGTCGAAGAAGCCGTTGTTCCGACCGAGGCGCAGCACCGCGATCCGGTCGGCGACCGCCATCACGTCCACCATGTTGTGGCTGATCAGGATGGTGCCGAGGCCGCGCTCGCGGAGCCGTTCGACGAGGTCGAGGACCTCGGCGGTCTGCTCCACGCCCAGCGCCGCGGTGGGCTCGTCCAGGATGACGATCCTGGGCTCGCCGATGAGCGAGCGGGCGATCGCGACGGTCTGCCGCTGGCCGCCGGAGAGCGACGCGACCGGGATGCGTACCGACGGGATCCGGATGGAGAGCGTGTCGAGCAGTTCGCGGGAACGCTGCTCCATGCGGACCTCGTCGAGCACGCCGAACCGGCGCAGCTCCCGGCCGAGGAAGAGGTTGCCGACGACGTCGAGGTTGTCGCAGAGCGCGAGGTCCTGGTAGACGGTGGCGATGCCGAGGTTCTGGGCGTCGTGGGGCCGGTGGATGGAGACCGGCCGGCCCTGCCACTCGATGACGCCGCCGTCGGGCGGGTTCACCCCCGCGATCGCCTTGACGGCGGTCGACTTGCCGGCGCCGTTGTCGCCGACCAGGGCGACCACCTCACCGGCGTGGACCTCCAGATCGAAGTCCGACAGGGCCTGGACCGCGCCGAACCTCTTGGACACCCCCCGCAGGCTGAGCACAGGTGCTTCCGTCACCTTCGACCACCGCCTCCTCGGGCGGGAGCGCGTACCACCGGGCGCGTCCCATGCGGCACGTCACACGCGGCGCGTCACGTGCGGCGCGTCACGAGGCGCGCGTCGCATGAGCGCGTCCCCTGGAGCGTGTCACTCCAGTCCGGCTTCCTTGCAGGCGTCGGCGTAGGCCGGCGTGCAGATCTCCTGGACCGTGTACAGCCCGTCCTTGACGACCGTGTCCTTGATGTTGTCCTTGTCCACCACGACCGGGGTCAGCAGCGTGGCCGGAACCTTCTGGCCGCTGCCGCTGGTGACGGTGACGGGAGTCAGGTCGTCGGACAGCTGCTTGCCCTCGGCGAGGTCGACGGCCATGGTGGCGGCGATGTCGGCCTCCGGCTTGTACGGCTTCTCGACCGTGATGGTCTGCGTGCCGAGCAGGATCCGCTGGATGGCGTCGAGCTGGGCGTCCTGGCCGGTCAGCGGCACGTTCATGCCGGCGGCCTTGAGGGCGGTCGCGATGCCGGCGGCGAGTCCGTCGTTGGCCGAGTAGACCCCGACGATCTTGTCCTTGCCGAGCGCGCTGATGGCACCGGACATCTGCTGGTTGGCGTTGTTCGGGTCCCAGTTGGGGGTGTCGTACTCCTTGCCGATCTTCACCTTGCCGTCGAGGACGGAGTGCGCGCCCGCCTTGAACTCGGCGGCGTTCGGGTCGGTGGGCGAGCCGTTGTGCATCACGATCTCGCCGCTCTCCGCCTTGTCGCCGAGCGCTTCGAGCAGTGCCCTGCCCTGCAGCTCGCCGACCTTGCGGTTGTCGTACGAGACGTAGGCGTCGACCGGGCCCTGGGCGAGGCGGTCGTAGGCCACGACCTTCACCCCGGCCTTGTTCGCCTTCTCCACCGAGGACTGGATCGACTTGGCGTCCACGGCGTCCAGGATGAGCACCTGGTCGCCCTTGGCGAGGGCGGTGTTGACCTGCTGTTGCTGGGTGGTCGCGCTCTCCGCCGCGTTGTAGTAGTCGATCTGCGCGTCCGGGGCGAGTTCCTTGATCTTCTGCTCGATGTAGGGCCGGTCGAACTTCTCGTACCGCGTGGTCTTGCTCTCCGGCAGCAGCAGTCCGATCTTGATGTCCTGCTTCGCCTGACCGGGCGACGAACCGGTCGCCGTCGCCACCACGCCCATCGACAGGGCCACGGTCGAGGCCACCGCTATCGCGCCTCGCAATGTACGGGTCATGGGAGGCTCCTTTCGCGCGCCCTCGACCCGCCCCCGCGGCCTGCGGGACCGCGGGGGCGCGAGCGCACCTTCGGCCTATCTCTCGACACTAGACCCAACCCGCGGGCGGGACCTCCCGAGCCTCAGGAACCGCCCTGCCGCTGCCGGGGTACGGACGCCCCGGGCGGGCGCAGCGCGCCGCCGAAGCGGACGGGGACCCCGGGCGAGTACAGCACGCTCACGGGCGGGCCGAGGGGTGCGTCCAGACCCGCGGCGGCGAGCAGGGTCTCGTCGCAGCCGAGCAGCCGGGCGCGGTGCAGCGGCCAGCGGGGGTGGGTGTTCGGGAGGTAGAGCGGACGCCCGGCGAAGGAGCTGTGCATGCCCCAGCGGGCGGTCAGGAAGTGCTCCAGGTCCGTCGGCTCCGCCACGCGCTCGCCGATCTCCACGCTGATCGCGCTGCGGGCCCCGCGCGGACCCGGCCAGCGGCGGTCGCTGCTGTACGTGAGGGTGGTGCCGTCGCTCCGGACGCTCATCCGCGACCAGACGTAGGGGAGCCGGAAGGCCCACCGGCCGACGGCGACGGGCAGCAGCCGGGACGCGTCGAGGGAACGGAAGACGACGCCTCGGCGACCGTGTCCGTCGACGGAGTAGAGCCGGACGTTCGTCTCGGGGAACGTCCCGAGGTAGGGGATGCCGGGCAGCCTGAACCAGCCGACCCGGTGCATCCTGAACGCGACCAGCCCCACGTACGTGACGCCGTCGAAGGTGTCGGGCACCGTACCGGCCGGCAGAAGCGGGGCCACGGCGGCCGGCTCCACGGCCCAGTGAAGGAAGGCCAGGTCGAGCCAGGACTGGGTGAGCAGGGTGCGGCCCGTGCGGCCCGTGCGGTGCGGCGGGTCGGCGGTGATGGGTTCGGGCTGCGCGGCGGGCGGCGTCTGCGGCATCGCAGCAGTATCCGACAGCGGGCGCGGCGGAGGACGCCGGGGGCGGGACGGGAGAGTGGATTCGGGACATCGGATCCGGCATGCGGGACGTCGGATACAGCATGCGGGACATCGGATCCGGGATCCGGGATCCGGGATCCGGGATCCGGGATCCGGGATCCGGGATCCGGGATCCGGGATCCGAGATCCGGGATCCGAGAATAGGGGGTGGCCCTCCCTGTAGCGGAAGGCCACCCCCTCATCCCTCAGTCACGCGCCGCGGCTACGGCGTGACCTTCAGGAGCTTGTTCGCCGTCCCGGAGGACGGGTTCTTGATCGCGCCGTCGGTGGCGCCCCCGGTCAGGGCGGCGGCGACGTCGGACGGCGTCGCCGCCGGGTGGCCCGCCAGGTACAGGACGGCGGCGCCGGCGACGTGCGGGCTGGCCATCGAGGTGCCCGAGATGGTCTTCACGCCGGTGTCGCTGTCGTTCCAGGCCGAGGTGATCTCCGAGCCGGGGGCGTACAGATCGATCACGGAACCGAAGTTCGAGAACTCCGACTGCTCGTCGTCCTTGGTGCTGGACGCCACGGTGAGCGCCTCGGGCACCCGGGAGGGCGAGCCCTGCCCGGCGTCGGAGGTCTCGTTGCCCGCCGCGACCGCGAAGGTCACGCCGGAGTCGATGGCGCGCTTGACGGCCGCGTCGAGGGCCTCGTCGACGCCGCCGCCGAGGCTCATGTTCGCGACCGAGGGACCCGAGTGGTGCTGGGTGACCCAGTCGATGCCGGCCACGACCTGCTCCGTGGTGCCGGAGCCGTTGTCGTCGAGGACGCGGACCGCCACGATCTTGGCCTTCTTGGCGACGCCGTGGGCGGTGCCCGCGACGGTGCCCGCGACGTGGGTGCCGTGGCCGTTGCCGTCGTCGGCGGTGTCGTCGTTGTCGACGGCGTCGAAGCCGTGGCTCGCCCGGCCGCCGAAGTCCTGGTGCGAGATCCGGACGCCGGTGTCGATGACGTACGCGGTCACGCCCTCGCCGCCGGCGTCGGGGTACGTGTACTTCTCGTCGGCGGCCGTCTCGGCCTGGTCGATCCGGTCCAGGCCCCAGGACGGGGGGCGCTCCTGCGTCTCGTTGATGGTGAAGCGCTTGTTCTGCACGACCGTCTCGACGGCCGGGTCGGCGGCGAGGCGCTTGGCCTCGTCGACGCTCAGACCGGACGCGGAGAAGCCGTTGACCTCCGAGCCGTAGGAGCGCTGGAGGGTGCCGCCGTACTTCTTCGCGAGCTCCGCCTTGTTCGCGGACGCGTCGAGGATGACGACGAAGCTGCCGGCGACGGCACCCTGGGCGCCGAGACCGTGCACGGTCCCTTCGGCCGGGGCGGCCGCCCCGGCGAGACCGCCCGCGAAGAGCGCGGAGGCGGTCGCGGCGGCCACACCTGTGGCTATGGCCGCGTTGCGAAGACCGTGGGATCGCTGGTGAGTTGCCATGGAAGGGAATCTCTCCTCGTGTTGACGTGTGGGGCGTCAAACGTTCGAGAGAACCCTGTGCGGCTTGGCAGGAGCAAATCAAGTCCGAACCCCGGGTAGGGGGTTATTCAACAAGGTTTCTTAAAAACCTCTCCGCATTGCCTCCATCTCGCGCACGCGCTCTCTCGAACTCCCCCCTGAAACGGGCACGTTCACTTCGACGGGAGCCGCCCCGCACCCTCCGGGCGCGCAGGGCGGACGCGGCGGTCCTCGCGCACCGACCCCGCCCGCCTCACCGCCACCGTGACGCCAGCCGCCGGATCGCCCTCTCCGCCCGTCGGCCGCCACTCCGCTCCAGAGCCGCTTGCGCCGCAACCAGGTTGTCGCGGCCGACGAGGGTGTCGGGGTGGTCGGGACCCAGAACCCGCTCGCGACCGTCGAGAACCTGCCGACGGAGAGCGACCGCCTCCTGGTGCAGACCCAGGCGACCCAACGCGCCGGCGAGGTTGCCGCGGCTGGTGAGGGTGTGGGGGTGGTCGGGGCCCAGGACCCGGTCGAGATCGTCGAGAACCCGTCGGTGGAGGTCGGCCTCCTCTTGGTGGCGGCCGAGGCTTCCCCACGCGAGCGCCAGGTTGTTGCGGCTGGTGAGGGTGTCGGGATGGTCGGGGCCCAGCACCCGCTCACGATCGTCGAGGACCTGTTGGTGGAGGTCGACCGCCTCCTGGTGGCGGCCGAGGCTGTCCACCGTATGCGCGAGGTTGTTGCGGACCGCGAGGGTGTCGGGATGGTCGGGGCCCAGAACCCGGTCGAGATCGCTGACGACCTGCTGGAGGAGGTCGACCGCCTCCTGGTACCGGCCGAGGTTCACCAACGCGCTGGCGAGGTTGTTCCGGCTGGCGAAGAGGGCGGGATGATCGGGACCGAGAACCCGCTCGCGATCGTCGAGGATCTGTTGGTGGAGGTCGGCCTCCTCCTGGTAGCGGCCGAGGCTGCCCAACACGCTGGCGAGGTTGTTCCGGCTGGTGAGGGTGTGGGGGTGGTCGGGGCCCAGGACCCGGTCGAGATCGCCGAGAACCTGTTCGAGGAGGTCGACCGCCTCCCGGTACCGGCCGAGGCTGCCCAAGGTATGCGCGAGGTCGTTACGGCTGATGAGGGTGTCGAGATGATCGGGGCCCAGAACCCGGTCGAGATCGCCGAGAACCTGCCGACGGAGGTCGACCGCCTCCCGGTACCGGCCGAGGCGGCCCAACACTCTGGCGACGTCGCTGCGGCTGGTGAGGGTATCGGGGTGGTCAGGGCCGAGGAGTCGCGCCTGTGTCGCTGCGACATGGCGTCTGATGAGCAGGGCGCCGAGGGGGTCTCCCTGATCAGCCAGCAGCCGGGCCAGGGCCGCCAACTGCGCGCAGAGGGACCGGTCTTCGGTGTTCCCCGGCAGGGTGCCGACGGCGAGGGCGTGGGGGGAGAGCCGGCGGGCCGCGGACCGGCCGGCGGGAGCGTCTTCGGTGAGGGTGCGGATGGTCGCGGTGGTGTGCCGGGCGAGGGCGTGGTGCCAGGTGGCGGTGTCGGCGGTGGTCTCGGTGAAGGTGAGCGCGGTGATCTCGCGGATGAGGGGGTGGAGGACCGCCAGCCCGGGGGTGGGTTCGCCGCCGGCGCCGACCGCCGCTTCGAGGAGGCCGTAGGTGTGCAGGCCGTTGACGGCGGCTTCGACGGTGACGGTGGTGGCGGGCAGGCCGGTCGCCCGGGTGAGGAGTTCGGGGGTGAGGAAGGACAGCGGGATCGGCGCGGGGGCGAGGAGGGAGAGGAGACGCAGGAGGGGGCGGGCGAGGGTGGTGCCGTCGTGGGTGAGCTGGTCGAGGGAGAGGTCCCAGGTGTGCCGGACGACGGTCCGGGCGACGTCCGGGTCGGTGGCGCGGGGGTGTTCGGCACCGAGGAGACCGGCGAGTTCGGTGTCGAGGGCCTGGCGGTAGGCGGTGAAGGTGCGATGGCGGCCGGCGGGCGCGGCCAGGTAGCGGCCGACGGCGTGCAGGGCGAGCGGGAGGCCGCCGAGCCGGTCGGCCAGGAGCTGCGCCTCGCCCGTGGTTCCGGCGCCCGGCGACGTGTCGAGGAGAACCTGCGCGCCGTCCTGCTCGGGGAGCGGGGTGAGCCGGACGAGGGTGGCGCTGCCGCCCCAGACGGTGGGGTCGGTGACCCTGCTGGTGACCAGGAGCAGGCCGGTGGCGGCCGGGCGGATCCACCCCCGGTGCTCGCTGAGCGGTCCGGAGGCGGGGGTGGTGAGGGTGTCGGGGTCGTCGAGGTTGTCCAGGACGATCAGCCACCGCCTGCTGCGGCCCAGATGGCCCCAGACCGTGTCGGCGAGCCCGACCCGTCCGGCGCGGGCCGCCTCCAGGCTCTCCTCCGGCAGCCCGCAGGCGAGCGCCGTCTGCACCATCTGCTCCGCCAGGCTCGCCTCGTCGCGCCAGCGGATCCAGAACACCGGGACGCCCTTCGCGCGAGCGCGTTCGGCGAGGGCGGCGGCGACCGTGGTCTTGCCCATGCCGCCGACGCCCGCCACCACCGCGAACCGTCCGCCGGACGGGGCGCGTTCCAGGAGCCGTTCCAGGCCGGCGACGACGTCCTCGCGACCGCGGACCGGGCGGTGCAGCGCCGGTGAGGCGAGGGAGGCGGCCGCACGGGAGACGACCTGGGGCACGGGGACCGGGCGGCCCGGCGGGCCGCCCGCGTCGGCGTCGAGACGCCGGCCCCACAGATGCAGCAGGAGGGCCGTCACCACGAGTACGCCGAAGACGCCCCACACGATCCACGGGTTCTCCGCCCAGCCGGGCAAGGAGGCGGTCACGTAGTTCGTCACCACCGCCAGACCCATCGTCACCAGCGCCCCGCCGCTCGCGACGTACGACCCCCGCCGCACACCTCTTCCCCGCACCCGAGCCCCCTCCCGGCCGAGACGTGAGGCCATCAGCATGCAGCCGCCACGCCGGGGTCCGCCACCTCCTCCGGGAAGCCGGTGCGCGGGTCTCCCCCACTCACCGGACGGCATCTCGGCCCCGCCTCCGCCGGTGATCGTTTTCAGCCAGCGTGAAAGCGCGGCGTCGATGCCCGAGGAGTGGAGGCATCCCTTCGATTCGCACCCGAGCCATCCCGCTTGCGCCTTTCTTGCGCACTCCTGATCGCTTCTTGCGGAGGTGTTGTACGGTGCCGCCATGAAGAAGAAGCTGAGCGACGTCGCGGAGTACGCGGGTGTCAGCGAGGGGACGGTCCGCAGGGCCTTGAACGGCAGCCCCATGGTCTCGCCGATGACCCGGGAGCGGGTGATGAGGGCGCTGGACGTGCTGGGTCTGCCGCGCCCCTCGACGGAGGAGACGGAGCGGAGCCCGCTCATCGGGGTGGTGGTGCCGGACCTGCAGAACCCGGTCTTCCCCGCGTTCGCGGAGGCGATCGCGGGGCGGCTGAACAAGCGGGGCCTGGTACCGGTGTTGTGCACCCGCACCGCCGACGGGGTGTCCGAGGCGAACTACATCGAGATGCTGCTGGGACAGGACATCGGCGGGATCGTCTTCATCGGCTCCAGCTACGCCGACGCCGGCCCGGCGCAGGGACGGGCGCTCAAGGACCGCCGAGTGCCGATAGTGCTGGTCAACCCCGCCGACGAGAACGCGGACGCCGTGCAGGTCAGCGCGGACGACGGGGACGCGGTGGCGCAGACGCTCACCCACCTCACCGCCATGGGCCACGAGAAGGTCGGCCTGCTGGTCGGACCCTCCGACCACGTTCCCTCGGAGCGCAAGATCGCCGCCTTCGGCGCCTTCTGGACCGCCCGCGGCATGCCCGCCGGAGACTGGGGGCGCCTGGTGGGCCACGCCCTGTTCTCGCTGGAGGGCGGCGCCACGGCGGCCGAGGGCCTCCTCCGGAGCGGTGCCACCGCCATCGTTTGCGGGAGCGACGAGTTGGCGCTCGGGGCGATCCGGGGGGCCCGCAGGAGGGGCTTGGACGTCCCGCGGGACGTGTCGGTGACGGGCTTCGACGACTCGATGTTCATGGTCGCCGTCGACCCGCCCCTGACCACCTGCCGGCAGCCGGTCGGCCGCATGGCGGACGCGGCGGTCGAGGCGCTCGCCCAGCAGATGCGGGGTCAGAAGGTGGCACCCGGCGTGACCCTCTTCCAGACCCAGCTGATCCTGCGCAGCTCTACCGGCAGGCCCCACCCCAGAGGTCGGTAGTAGAAATTTTGCAACACATCATTGACTTTTTACATCACCGACTTCTACCTTCGCCGTGTCCGCTGGAGCTGTGGGCGACGGGGTCGACAGTCGCGGATGTACCCAGGAAGGCTGATCTGTCATGGCTGGTATTCAGAGTCGTCGTCGGCTCATCGCCGCAGGCATCGCCTGCGTGCTCTCCGCAGGTCTCGTCGCGTGCGGCGGCGACTCCTCGCCCGTCGGCAAGGACGGCGTCGTGACGATCACCGTGAACGGCATGCCGCCCAAGACGCAGCCGGTGGACCGCAAGTACTTCGAGGAGGACGTCAAGGCCTTCGAGAAGGAGCACCCCAAGATCAGGATCGACGCCCGCGAGGGCCAGATGGACCCCAAGACCTTCTCGGCCAAGCTCGCCGGCGGCCAGCTCGAAGACGTCTTCTACGTGTACTTCACCGACCCCGCGGGGCTGATACAGCGCGGCCAGGGCGCCGAGATCGGCAAGTACACCAAGGGCGTGCCGTACCTCGACGAGGTCAAGGAGGACTACCTGAAGGTGTTCACCGGCCCCGACGGCGGGCTGTACGGACTCCCCAACGGCCAGTACTCCCTCGGACTGGTCTACAACCGGGCGCTGTTCAAGAAGGCCGGGCTCGACCCGGACAAGCCGCCGACCACGTGGGACGAGGTCCGGGCGGCCGCCAAGAAGATCGCCGCGCTCGGTGACGGCACGGTCGGGTACGCCGACTACAGCAAGAACAACCAGGGCGGCTGGCACTACACCGCCTGGGTCTACTCCATGGGCGGCGACATCGCCGTCAAGGAGGAGGGCCGCTGGAAGGCCGCGTTCGACAGCGACGCCGGCCGCAAGGCGCTGCGGATGCTGCACGACATGCGCTGGACCGACGACACCATGGGCACCCGCCAGCTGCTGCAGATCGAGGACGTGCAGAAGATGATGGGCGCCGGCAAGCTCGGGATGTACATGGCCGGGCCGGACAACATCCCCACCATCGTCAAGCAGTTCGAGCGCGCGTACGAGGACTACGGCGTCGCGGGCATGCCGAACGGCAACGCCACCCTGGGCGGCGGCAGCGGCTTCATGTTCAACCCGAAGGCGTCTCCGGAGAAGATCAAGGCCGGGATCGAGTGGCTCCAGTGGAAGTACCTCAACCCCGACCGCACCGAGTTCGAGGACAAGCGCGCCTCCGGCAACGACGTCCCGATCGGGCTCCCGCTGGACCGCCTGTTCACCGGTGTCGCGGCCGCCCGCCAGGACTCCGCGCACCGCAAGTACGCCAACGTCCCGCAGGACAACTACAAGCCCTTCATCGAGCGCAACGCCCAGCTGGAGCAGAAGGTCGAGCCGCCGAACGCCCAGCAGATCTACACCGTCCTGGACGGCGTCATGCAGGCGGTGCTGACCAAGAAGGACGCGGACCTCGACCAGCTGCTGGCGGACGCCGCCAAGAAGGTCGACGGCATCCTCGCGACGGTGAAGTGACATGGCGGCCCCGACCCTGACCAGGGCACCCGAGCACGCAGCCGAGCCGCGGAAGGATCCGGTGGACACTCCCCGCAGGCGTCGGCGCCGCATCCGCGAGAACCTCACCGCCTACGCGTTCCTCGGCGCAGGGCTGATCTGCTTCGCCCTGTTCTCCTGGTACCCGATCGTGCGCGGCCTCCTGCTGGGATTCCAGCAGGTCACCTTCGCCCAGCCCGCCACCTGGGTGGGCTGGGAGAACTACCAGCGCCTGTTCGACGACCCGCTGTTCGCCACCGCGTGGAAGAACACCGGCTCCTTCACGCTCCTCGCCCTGGTCTTCGGATTCGCGGCCCCCTTCGCCACCGCGGTCGTCCTCAACGAGTTCCGGCACGCCCGGTCCTACCTGCGGATGACCGTCTACCTGCCGGTGATGCTGCCGCCGATCGTGACGATGCTGCTGTGGCGCTGGTTCTACGACCCGGGCCCGGGCCTGTTCAACAACGTCCTGGAGATGTTCCACCTGCCGGCCCAGCAGTGGCTGGAGTCGGAGAACCTCGCGATGGTCTCCCTGGTCCTGGTCTCCACCTGGGCCAACATGGGCACCACCACCCTGATCTACCTCGCCGCCCTCGGCTCCATCCCGGGCGAGCTGTACGAGGCGGCCGAACTGGACGGGGCCTCCATCCGGCAGCGGCTGTGGCACGTGACCATCCCGCAGATGCGGTTCATCCTCATGGTCACCCTGCTGCTGCAGGTCATCGGCACCATGCAGGTGTTCGTCGAACCGTACGTACTCACCGGCGGCGGCCCCGACGACGCCACCGTCACCGTCCTGCTGCTGCTCTACCGGTACGCGTTCGTCTACAACGACTTCGGCATGGCCAGCGCGATGAGCACCCTGCTCTTCGTCGTCCTGGGCCTGTTCGCCGCCGTCTACCTGCGGCTGACCCGCAGCAAGGGCTGAAAGGAACCACCATGTCCGCCCCTGCGGAACGCACCCTCGTCGCCCCCACCGAGATGAACCGCCGCACCGGCCGGCTCCTCTACCGCTCCGTCCTCGTCCTGACGGTCGTCGGCTTCACCCTCGCGTTCGTCTTCCCCCTGTACTGGATGGCCAGCGGGGCCCTGAAGTCCTCCGCCGAACTCGCCGACCCGAACCCGACCCTGCTCCCGCAGAGCTGGCACCCGGAGTCGTACACCGAGGCGTGGACCAACGTCGGCCTGGGCGAGTACTTCCTCAACACCCTGCTCCTGGCCGTCGGCGCCTGGCTCACCCAGCTCGTCGTCGACGTCGCCGCCGCCTACGCCCTGTCCCGGCTGCGACCGGTCCTGGGCAACGTCGTCCTGGGCATGATGCTGGCCACGCTCATGCTGCCGGTCTCGGCGCTCCTGGTCCCGACCTACCTCACGGTCACCGACGTCCCCCTGGTCCACGTCAACCTGATCAACACCCCCTGGGCGATCTGGCTGCCGGCCTGCGCGAACGCCTTCAACATCTTCATCCTCAAGAGGTTCTTCGACCAGATCCCCGGCGAGCTGCTGGAATCGGCCCGACTCGACGGCGCGGGCCCCGTCCGGGTCCTGTGGTCGGTCGTCCTGCCCCTGTCCCGACCGGTCCTGGCCGTCGTGTCGATCTTCGCGGTCGTCGGGGTCTGGAAGGACTTCCTGTGGCCGCTGCTGGTCCTGCCCGACCCGGCGCGCCAGCCGATCACCGTGGCCCTCAACCGCCTGGCCGAGTTCATGCCCGCCAACCAGCTCCTCGCTGGCATGGTCATGGCCTCCATCCCGCTGCTGGTCGTCTTCCTGATCTTCCAGCGGCACATCATCGCCGGTCTGACCGCGGGCAGCCTCAAGGGCTGATGCCGCCCCGCCCGTTCCCGGCACGCACATCCCCCTGACCGACCGGCGCATCCCGCACGGTCCCCAGCGCCGGTCACCTTCGCCGCCGGCGGGCCTCCGCCTGCCCGCGGCCCTTGTCACCGGCCCCCGCCGGTCCCCCCTAAGGGCTGAGCCGCCCCTGCACCGGAAGGACACACAGCCGTGTCGATCCACCGCACCAACCCGCGCTCCAGAAACTCCGCCGCGATAGCCGCGCTCCTTCTCGCCCTCACCGGTGCCGCCTCCTACGGCATCGCCGCCCCCCTGCCGGCCCACGCCGCCACCGCCGTCCTCCAGGCCGAGTCCGCCGCCCTCGGCGGCGGAGCCCAGGTGGAGACGGAGCACGCCGGCTACACCGGCACCGGCTACGTCGGCGGGTACACCGACGCCCACAAGGGCACCGCCTCCACCTCGTACACCGTGCAGTCCGCGCACGCGGGCAACGGTACGGCGAAGATCCGCTACGCCAACGGCACCGGGTCGGCCAAGACGCTCACCCTCATCCGGGGTACCGCTTCCCGACAGTTCACCCTGCCGGCCACCAGCGGCTGGGCCTCCTGGTCCACCGTCGACGTACCGGTCACCCTCACCCAGGGCGCCAACACCCTCACGCTGAAGTTCACGGCTGCCGACAGCGGCAACGTCAACATCGACCACATCACCGCCACCACCCCCGACACCCCCACGCAGCCGGACCCCACCGACCCCGCCGAGGCCGAGGCCGCCACCCTCGCGGGCGGCGCCACGGTGGAAAGCGAGCACGCCGGCTACACCGGAACCGGCTACGTCGGCGGCCTGACCGACCTCAACAAGGGCCACGCGTCGATCACCACCAGCGTCTCCTCCGCCCACGCCGGCTCGGGAACCGTCGCCGTCCGCTACGCCAACGGCACCGGCGCGGCCCAGACGCTGACCCTGACCGCGGGCACCACCTCCCGACAGTTCACCCTGCCGGCCACCAGCGGCTGGGCCTCCTGGTCCACCGTCGACGTACCGGTCACCCTCACCCAGGGCGCCAACACCCTCACGCTGGAGTTCACCACCGCCGACAGCGGCAACGTCAACATCGACAGCCTCAAGGCCACCACCCCCACCACCCCCGGCGGTGGTGACGGAGGCGACGGCGGTGGCGACACCGACCCGTCCGGCGTGGGCGCCACCCTGCCCTTCACCACCTACGAGGCCGAGGCCGGCACCGTGAAGGGCTCGACCGTCGGCCCCGACCGCACCTACCTCACGCTCGCCTCGGAGGCCTCCGGCCGCAAGGCCGTCAAGCTGACCCAGACCGGCGACTACGTCGAGGTCACGCTCACCAAGCCCGCCAACGCCGTCAACCTGCGCTACTCCCTGCCCGACAGCAGCGACGGCAAGGGAATCGACGCCACCCTCAGCGCCTACGCCGACGGCACCGCCCTGCCCGACCTCCAGCTCACCTCCCGCTACGCCTGGGTCTACGGCGCCTACCCGTACACCAACAACCCCGGCGAGGGCCAGGGCCACCGCTTCTTCGACGAGTCCCGCGCCGCCTTCGGCCGCACCCTGCCCGCCGGCACCGTGCTGCGCCTGCAGAAGGACGCCGGCGACACCGCCGCCTCCTACACGATCGACCTGATCGAGGCCGAGGAGACCGGTGCCGCGGCCACTCTGCCCAGTGGATACGTCTCCGCGCAGACCCTCGGTGTCACCCCCAACGACAACCAGGACGACACCTCCGCGCTGCAGACCGCACTGAGCACGGCCAAGAGCCAGGGCAAGGGCCTGTTCCTCCCGGCCGGCACCTACAACGTCTCCGACCACGTCAACCTCTCCGGCGTGAAGCTGCGCGGCGCCGGCGTCTGGCACACCGTGCTGCGGGGCACCGGCCTCAAGGGCGGACTCCTCGGCCAGGGCGGCACCAGCACCATCGAGAACCTCATGATCGACGGACAGAACACCGTCCGCGACGACGCCGGCGGCCACGCCGCCATCGAGGGCGACTTCGGCACCGGATCCGTCATCAGGAACGTCTGGATCCAGCACACCAAGGTCGGTCTGTGGATCTCCGCCCCGACCGACGGCCTCCAGGCCGGCGACCTGCGCATCCGCAACACCTACGCCGACGGCGTCAACCTCCACGGCGGGGTGAAGAACACCGTCGTCTCCAACAGCAGCATCCGCGGCACCGGCGACGACGCCCTGGCGATGTGGTCCGACGGAGCCGCGGTCACCGACAGCGCCTTCCGCAACAACACCGTCCAGCTGCCCACCCTCGCCAACGGCGCCGCCGTCTACGGAGGCAGCGGCAACCGCGTCGAGAACAACCTCGTCTCCGACACCGTCGTCGCCGCCGCCGGCATCACCGTCTCCACCCGCTTCGGCGACCCCTTCAGCGGCACCACCACCGTCTCCGGCAACCTCCTGCGCCGCACCGGCAGCATGGAGGTCAACTGGAACGCCAAGCTCGGTGCCCTCTGGGTCTACGCCGACCGGTACGACATCACCCAGCCGGTCGTCCTCACCGACAACACGGTCGAGGACTCCACCTACAGCGGCCTCCTCGTCTCCTGGCAGAAGCAGGTCTCCGACCTCCGCGTCGACGGCCTGACCATCGCCAGGACCGGCCACCACGGCATCGAGGGCAACGCGACCGGCAACGGCACCTTCGCCAACACCAAGGTCTCCCAGACCGCCGGCACCGCCCTCGACATGACCGGCGGCTTCACCATCCAGCGAGGCAGCGGCAACTCCGGCTGGTAACCACCGACCGACCGCGGGCCCGGTCGCCTCCCTGACCGCCCGGGCCCGCGGTCCCTCCACCAGCCCCCAAGACCCGCGGGCCCGGCCCACCCCCGCTGCCGGGCCCGCGCACCCGTTCCACCCCACTCACAAAGGCAGGTCCCATGACCCCGCGCACCACCGACTGGTGGCGTCACGCAGCCATCTACCAGGTCTACCCGCGCAGCTTCGCCGACGGCAACGGCGACGGCATCGGCGACCTGACGGGGGTGCGCTCCAGACTCGACTACCTCAAGGACCTCGGCATCGAGGCCATCTGGTTCTCGCCCTGGTACCTGACCCCCATGGCCGACGCCGGCTACGACGTCACCGACTTCCGGCAGATCGACCCCCGCTTCGGCACCCTCGCCGACGCCGACGCCCTCATCAGCGAGGCGCACGAGCGCGGGATCCGCATCATCGTCGACGTCATCCCCAACCACGTCTCCAACGAACACGAGTGGTTCCTCAAGGCTCTCGCCGCCGCCCCCGGCTCACCCGAACGCGAGCTCTTCTGGTTCCGCGACGGCCGCGGCGAGTCCGGCGAGATCCCTCCCAACGACTGGGAGTCCATCTTCGGCGGCCCCGCCTGGACGCGAGTCCGTGACGGCCAGTGGTACCTCCACCTGTTCGCCCCCGAACAGCCCGACCTCAACTGGCGCGACCCCCTCGTCCGCACGGAGTACGAGGACATCCTGCGCTTCTGGTTCGACCGCGGTGTCGACGGCATCCGCGTCGACTCCGCCGCCATGTGCAGCAAGGACCCCGCGCTGCCCGACTACGACCACACCGTCTTCCCCGACCCCCACCCCTACGTCGACCTCGACGCCAACCACGACATCTACCGCGGCTGGCGCGCCGTCGCCGACTCCTACCCCGAGCCCCGCGCCCTCATCGGTGAGGTCTGGCTGGCCGACCCCGCCCGCTTCGCCCGGTACCTCCGCGCCGACGAGCTCCACGCCGCCTTCAACTTCGACTTCCTCGGCTGCGCCTGGGACGCCACCGCCCTGCGCGCCGTCATCGACCAGACCCTCGCTGTCCACGCCACCGTGAACGCCCCCAGCACCTGGGTACTGTCCAACCACGACGTCACCCGCCACGTCACCCGCTACGGACGCCCCGACACCAGCACCGCCGCCGGCATCCGCCAGTACAACCCCGTCGTCGACGAGGACCTCGGCCGCCGCCGCGCCCGCGCCGCCGCCCTGCTCACCATGGCCCTGCCCGGCGCCGTCTACGTCTACCAGGGCGAAGAACTCGGCCTGCCCGAGGTCGAGGACATCCCCGCCGACCGCCGCGACGACCCCATCTACCACCGCACCGGCGGCGAAGACCCCGGCCGCGACGGCTGCCGCGTCCCCCTCCCCTGGAGCGGAACCACCGAGCCCTACGGCTTCAGCCCCGCCGACGCCACCACCCGGCCCTGGCTTCCGCAACCCTCCACCTGGGCCCACCTGACCGCCGCCGCCCAGGAACACGACCCGGCCTCCATGCTCACCCTCTACCGCACCGCCCTCACGCTGCGCGCCGCCGAGACCTCCCTCGGCGACGGCCCCGCGCAGTGGCTCACCACCGCCCCGGACGTCCTCGCCTTCACCCGCGGCACCGACTTCCTGTGCGTGGTCAACCTCTCCGCCACCACCGTCCCCCTCCCCTCCCACACCGACGTCCTGCTGTCCTCCCTCCCCCTCGCCGGCGGTCTGCTTCCTCCCGACACCGCCGCCTGGCTGCGCGTCTGACCCCACCACGCGCCCCGGCACCCGTGCCGCGGCCGACGGAGAGGACCCGGGCCGGCGCCGGATGCGGCGCCGGCCCGGTACCGGCCGCGGGTCAGGGTCACGCTGCCTTCCGGTCGGCGGGCTTCTCCGTCCCGGTGGTCACCCGTGCTCCTCGGAAGAGCACCGGGAGCCACAGGAGACATGCCAGCAGGGGGACCGCTGCGTAGGCGGCCATGCCCACGCTGGAGCCCGACCCGTCCATGAGCGTGCCGAGGACGAGATAGCCGATGCCGATGAGCCCCGACTCCACGAACGTGATCATCGACAGCAGGCTCGCCCGGTGGCGCGACGGCACGGCCTCGTTGAACACGTTGTCCACGATCACGGCGGTGATCTCGGGGATCCCGACCAGGAGCAGGAACGCGGCGATGGTGACCCAGACGAGGCCGAGGCCGCTCAGGCCGAGCGCCACGGCGAGCGTCAGGAGGGACACCGGGACGACGACCCGATACCCGAGGCGCCGGTCCGCGCGGTCCGACAGCAGCGGAGTGAGCCCGCCGACGAAGAATCCCGCCGCTACGACCCCGCCGACCAACGCGGTGCCCGCCCCCTGATCGGAGAGGGTCTTCTGCAGGAAGACGATGTACGGCGTCAGCGTCGCGTGCATCAGTCCGGACACCACGACGAGCGTCACGAGCGCCGGCGTGGCGACCCGGAGCACCGCCCGCCACGCCGTGGTGTCGCCGTGCCCCTCACCGGCTCCGTCCCGCTCGTCCACCGCGTCCGCGCCGCGGATCTCGGGCACCCGTGACATCAGCACCACCACGGCCAGGAGGAGGCACGCCGCCGAACCGACGTAGACGACCGCCCAGGAGATCCGCTGCAGTTGGCCGCCGAGGACGATGGCGACTCCCGAGGTGACCGTCCCGAGCATGGTGAACCGGGACCTGATCCTGACGTAGCCGGCCGTCGCACCGCGGCGCACGAGAAGGTCGTACAGCAGAGCGGTGTCCGAACCGGACACACATGCCATGCCGACGCCCTGCACGATGAACAACGTCAGGAACACCCAGTAGGGGGAGAACGCCACCTGCCCGAGCAGACATCCCGCTATCAGCACCTGGCCGATCACGATGGCGGCGCGCCTGCCGATGCGGTCGGCGATGATCCCCGTCGGCAACTCCGCGACTCCGCTGACCAGGTAGAGCAGGGTCTGGAGCAGGGCCACCTGCCCGGCGGAGAAGCCCCGCTGCTGGAGGAAGAGGACGAAGACGCCGCGCTGGAACAGCGTGTTGGCGAGCACGGCGTACACGTAGAACGGGCGCGTGACGCCTCGTGCCGCATCGTCGACTGCGGCCGACCCGCCGAGGGCCTCCGTGGTACCGGTCATACTGCGAGCTCCCCCTGCTGACTCCGACGACATCGCGCTGCCCCGTCGGACCGACTCTCTCACCGACACGGCCCGGCCCCGACCGGTGGCGCACCCGTGCGCGCCCGCCTCCCTGCGTCGATAATCGCGTAGTGACGCGCACCGCAAAGGCCCGCCCCTCGAATCGGGCCTGACATCTCCTCAGGAGGTATCCGTGAAGATGCTGATCAACGTGCCGGAGACCGTCGTCGCCGATGGGCTGCGCGGGCTCGCCGCCGCTCATCCGGAGCTGACCGTGGACGTCGAGCGGCGGGTGGTGGTGCGGAGGGACGCGCCGGTCGCGGGGAAGGTGGCGCTGGTCTCGGGGGGCGGGTCGGGGCACGAGCCCTTGCACGCGGGGTTCGTGGGGCCGGGGATGCTGGACGGGGCCTGCCCCGGAGAGATCTTCACGTCGCCCGTGCCGACGCAGATGGTGAGGGCCGCGGCCGCCGTGGACAGCGGCGCCGGGGTGCTGTTCGTGGTGAAGAACTACACCGGGGACGTGCTGAACTTCGAGATGGCCGCCGAGCTCGCCGAGGACGAGGGCATCCAGGTCGCCAAGGTGCTCGTCGACGACGACGTGGCCGTGACGGACAGTCTGTACACGGCGGGGCGGCGCGGGACCGGGGCCACGCTCTTCGTGGAGAAGCTCGCCGGGGCGGCGGCCGAGGAGGGTGCGCCGCTGGAGCGGGTGGAGGCGGTGGCGCGGCGGGTGGTCGCGCGCTCGCGGTCGTTCGGGGTGGCGCTGGGTGCCTGCACCACCCCGGCCAAGGGGAGTCCGACCTTCGACCTGCCGCCCGGGGAGCTGGAGTTGGGCGTCGGCATCCACGGTGAACCGGGGCGGGAACGGCGCGGGATGATGACCGCCCGGGAGATCGCCGAGGTCGCCGTCGACGCCGTCCTGGACGATCTGCGCCCCTCGGATCCCGTCCTGCTTCTGGTGAACGGGATGGGCGGGACGCCGCTCCTGGAGCTGTACGGGTTCAACGCCGAGGTGCGGCGGATCCTCGACGCGCGCCGGGTGCCGGTGGCGCGGACGCTGGTCGGGAACTACGTGACCTCGCTCGACATGGCGGGCTGCTCGGTGACCCTGTGCGCCGCGGACGAGGAGCTGCTGCGGCTGTGGGACGCGCCGGTGGCCACCGCCGCCCTGCGCTGGGGCCGGTGAGCGGGCGATGACGGAGACGTACGGCGGCGCCTTCGCGGTGCGGTGGATGGAGGCCGTCGCGGCGGCCGTCGAGCGGGAGGCCGGGCGGCTCACCGACCTGGACGCGGCGATCGGCGACGCGGACCACGGGGCCAACCTGAAGCGCGGTTTCGCCGCCGTGGCCGGGACGCTGGCGAAGGAGCCGCCCGCGACGCCGGGCGCGGTCCTCGTCACCGCCGGAGGGCAGCTGATCTCGACCGTCGGCGGAGCCTCGGGACCGCTCTACGGAACGCTGCTGCGGCGCACCGGGAAGGCGCTCGGCGAGGCCGGGGAGGTCTCGCGGGAGCAGCTGGCGGACGCGCTGGCCGCCGGGGTCGCCGCCGTCGGGCAGCTCGGCGGGGCGGTACCGGGCGACAAGACGATGCTGGACGCGCTGACGCCGGCCGTCGCGGCGCTGCGCGAGTCGTTCGCGGCCGCGCGCGCGGCGGCCGAGGCGGGCGCGCTCGCGACCGTACCGCTGCGGGCCCGCAAGGGGCGGGCCAGCTATCTCGGCGAGCGGTCGGTCGGACACCAGGACCCGGGGGCGACGTCCTCGGCGCTGCTGTTCGCCGCCCTGGAGGAGGTGACGGCCGGATGAGCGGGGTCGGGGACCGGGTGGGGATCGTGCTGGTCTCGCACAGCGCGGTCGTCGCCGCGGCCGTCGCGGAGCTGGCCCGCGGGCTCGCCGGCGGCGGTGACACGGCGCCGGTCGCGGCGGCCGGCGGCACCCCCGACGGCGGACTCGGTACGAGCTCCGAGCTGATCGCCGCGGCGGCGAGGGACGTCGACGCGGGGGCCGGGGTGGCGCTCCTGGTGGACCTCGGCAGCGCGGTCCTCACGGTGAAGGCGCTGCTCGCGGAGGGCGACGAACTCCCGGAAGGGGCCCGGCTCGTCGACGCCCCCTTCGTCGAGGGAGCCGTGGCCGCCCTGGTGACGGCGAGTGCCGGCGGGGACCTCGACGCGGTGGCGGCCGCGGCCTCGGAGGCGTACGCCTACCGCAAGGTCTGACGCCCGCTGTCAGGGGCGCCCCGGCTGGGTTCCACGCCGTCGGGGCGCCCCTGGTCGTCCGAGCAGCAGCAACGCACTTGGACACGTCCACGCTAGTGCGGGGGTCTGACAACGGGGGTCCGACGCCGGGGCCTGGGCGCGGTCCGGGCGCGGTCCGGGCGCGGTGTCGGACCGCGAGTGACCGACCCCGCATTGTGATGAAGCAGGTCAACACACTAATGTCGCAGGGCCTTGGTGTTCGGGAAACCGGTGCAGTACCGGTGCGGCCCTCGCCACTGTGATCGGGAGGTCCGGCTCCGTCCCCTCGGGGAAGCCACTGCTCCGCCGCGGGAGACCGTCGCGGGGTGGGAAGGCGGAGTCGGGCGGCACTACCGTCAGCCAGGAGACCGGCCAGGGCGCGTTGTCCATCCACGAGGTGCTGGAGAGGGTCTCCCGATCATGCATATCGCCGAGGGGTACCTACCCCCCGTCCACGCGGCCGCCTGGGGCGTCGCATCGGCTCCGTTCGTCGTCCACGGCGTCCGCGCGCTCACCCGCGAGGTGCGCGCCAACCCCGAGTCCACCCTGCTGCTCGGCGCCTCCGGCGCCTTCACTTTCGTCCTCTCCGCGCTCAAACTGCCGTCGGTGACGGGAAGTTGTTCCCATCCGACGGGTACGGGACTGGGTGCCATCCTGTTCCGGCCGCCGATCATGGCGGTGCTCGGCACGATCACCCTGCTGTTCCAGGCGCTGCTGCTCGCCCACGGCGGGCTGACCACACTGGGCGCGAACGTCTTCTCGATGGCGATCGTCGGGCCGTGGGCCGGGTACGGCACGTACGTGCTGTTCCGGCGGTTCGGGGCGCCGCTGATGGTGGGGGTGTTCTTCGGCGCGTTCGCCGCCGACCTCTCCACCTACTGCGTGACCAGCGTCCAGCTGGCCCTCGCCTTCCCCGACCCGGGCAGCGGGGTGGCGGGGTCGCTCGCCAAGTTCGGCGGGATCTTCGCGGTGACGCAGATCCCGCTCGCGGTGAGCGAGGGGCTGCTGACCGTCCTGGTGATGCGGCTGCTCACGCAGTCCAGCAAGGGTGATCTGCTGCGGCTGGGCGTGCTCGCCCGGCCGCAGGCGGCGGAGCGGCGCGAGGAGGCGGCGGCGTGATGAGCCGGAACGCGAAGATCAATTCCCTGCTGCTCCTGCTGGTCGCGGCGCTGGCCGTGCTGCCGTTGGCGCTCGGTCTCGGCGATCACAAGGAGGAGCCGTTCACCGGCGCCGACGCCGAGGCCGAGACCGCGATCACGGAGATCGAACCGGACTACGAGCCGTGGTTCAGCCCGCTGTACGAGCCGCCGTCCGGTGAGATCGAGTCGGCGCTGTTCTCGCTCCAGGCGGCGCTGGGCGCCGGTGTCCTCGCGTACTACTTCGGGCTGCGGCGCGGCCGGCGGCAGGGCGAGGAGCGGGCGGCGGCCCGCGAGGGGAGCGGCGCGGACGCGACCGCCCCGGGCACCGGCACGGACGCGTAGCCGCCGATGCTGCCGATCGACGCGGCGGCGCACAGCAGCCGCTGGCGCCGCCGCCATCCGGCCGAGAAGGCCGTGCTCGGCTTCGGTCTGACACTCTGCGCGGTGTGCCTGCCGCCGTGGCCGGGGGCGCTCCTGGTCGCGGCGGCCACGCTCGCCGTGCTGCTCGGTCCGGCCGGTGTGCCGGGCCGGCAGCTGTGGCGGGCCTTCCGGATCCCGCTGGGCTTCTGCGTCACGGGGGCCGTTCCGCTGCTGTTCTCGGTGGGCGGGCCCGCCGGTCCCGTGGCCTGGGCTCCGGACGGTCCGACGCACGCCGGGGAGCTGCTGCTGCGGACGGCGTCGGCCTCGCTGGGGGTGCTGCTGTTCGCCTTCACCACGCCGGTCTCGGACGTGCTGCCGCGCCTCGTACGGGCCGGGGTGCCGGCGCCGGTGGTGGACGTGGCCCTGGTGATGTACCGGATCGTGTTCCTGCTCCTCGACGCGCAGGCCAAGGTGCGCCAGGCGCAGGCGGCACGGCTCGGGGCGACGACCCGGGCGGCCGTGTGGCGGTCGCTGGCCGGACTCGGCGCGACCTCCTTCGTGCGCGCCTTCGACCGGGCGCAGCGGCTCCAGACCGGCCTCGCCGGGCGCGGGTACGACGGCACGCTGCGGGTGCTGCTGCCCGCGGCGCCGGTCTCCCGCCCGTTCCTCGCGGCGACGGGCGGCCTCCTCGCGGGGCTCGTCGCGCTCACCCTCGTACTGGAAAGGTTTCTCCCATGACGTCCCCCACCCCGGTCGTGGAGTTGGCGCGCGCGGGTTTCGCGTACGAGGACGGGCCCGCCGTCCTCACGGACGTCTCCTTCGCCGTGTCCGAGGGCCGGGCGGTCGCGCTGCTCGGGCGGAACGGCGGCGGGAAGACGACGCTGCTGCGGCTGCTGAGCGGCGGGCTGCGCTGCGGGGAGGGCACGCTGCTCCTGGACGGTACGGCGGTGGCGTACGACCGGAAGGGGCTGACCCGGCTGCGGACCTCGGTGCAGCTGGTGGTGCAGGACCCGGACGACCAGCTGTTCGCCGCCTCGGTGGCGCAGGACGTGTCCTTCGGGCCGATGAACCTGGGGCTGCCGGAGGAGGAGGTGCGGCTCCGGGTGGCGGAGGCGCTGGAGGCGCTGGACATCACGGCGCTCGCGGACCGGCCGACGCACCTGCTCTCCTACGGGCAGCGGAAGCGGGCGGCGATCGCGGGCGCGGTGGCGATGCGGCCGCGGGTCCTGATCATGGACGAGCCAACGGCCGGTCTCGACCCGCACGGGCAGGAGCGGCTCCTGGAGACCCTGGAGCGGCTGCGGGCGGCGGGCACGACGGTGGTCATGGCCACCCACGACGTGGACCTGGCGCTGCGGTGGGCCGACGAGGCCGCCGTCCTCTCCCCCGCCGGGCTGCGCACCGGTCCGGTCGCCGAACTGCTCGCCGACGACGCCCTCCTGGACGCGGCCCGGCTGCGCCGGCCGTGGGCCGTGTCGGTCGGGCGGCTGCTGCGGGCGCGGGGGATGCTGGCGGAGGGCGTCCCGGGCCCGCGTACGGCGGAGGACCTGGACGCGCTCCTGGACCGGGTGGGGTGAGCGGTCGGGCCGGACGGCTCGGCCGTCGGCCGCGACGAGGAGGGTGAGCGGTCGGGCCGGCGGCTCAGTCGTCGGCCGCGACGAGGAGGGCGAGCCGTCCGGCCCGACGGTCGACGAGGACGAGTTCGTGGAACTCGCCGTGGACGCTCGCCCAGTCGTGGTACTCGTCCTCGCCCAGCCCGTCGAGGTGGTGGACCGCGTCCGCGTCCGCGAGGGCGTCGAGCACCTCGCGGCGCAGGGCCTCGGCGAGCGTGCCGGGAACGGGTCCGTGCTGCTCGGCCCAGGTCCTCAGGAGGTCGGAGGCCCGTTCGCGGTCGATCCGCCGGTACGCGTCGGGCGTGACGAGGTGGAGCCGGTACGGGCCGTGCCGGGTGCCCCCGGGGTCCACTCCGCCGCCGGCGTAGTCGTCGCGGAACTGCTCGTGCGCGACGAGGGCGGCGAGGAGGTCCCGATCGGCCACGTCCCCGGAGGGGAGTCGGAAGCGCTTCACGTCGACCCAGCGGTACGCGTGCGCGTGCCGGTCGGCGAAGGTGTGGTCCCGGAAGTTCACGAAGGCGGTGCCCTCGTGGACGAGTGTCGTGCCCATGGGGCACACCCTGGGCACGCGGTGGCCCCGCCGGGTGTCCGGCGGGGCCTCGGGGCTCAGCGCACGTCGTAGGCGCGGGTGACCGTCTGGCGGACGGAGTTGCCGTTCGCGTCGGTCAGTTCGGCGCGCAGGGTGACCTGCTCGCCGGAGGCGCCGCCGTGGTCCACGGTCGCGGTCCAGGTGCCGTCGTGCCGGGCGACCGGGGCCTCGGTCCAGGTCGCGCCGCCGTCGTAGGAGTACGCCAGCGAGGCCGAGACGAGGGCGGCGGGGGTGTAGCCGCCGTGGCCGGTCGCGTTCAGGGTGATCCTCTGTCCGGCCCGCGCGGCGAGGGTCTTGGCACCGTCCTCCCCGGGCAGTCCGAGGCGGGGGAAGAGGAGCGGGACGGGCTGCGAGTAGACGTTCTCGTCCCGGACGGAGCGGAACCGCCAGACGGTGGCGACCGAGGTCGACCGCTGCCACACCTTCGCCGGCGTGCCGATCTTTTGGACGAACTGCTCCAGCTCGTACGTGCCTTCCTCCGCCGGCACGTCGAAGACCCCGTAGGGGTAGACGGAGCCGCCGATCTGCTCGCCGTCGCGGCGCAGCTTCAGGTTGCCGATGTCACCGAACGATCCGGCTTCGGCGTAGTGGGTGCCGTCGCCCCACATCGCGGTGGCCACGCCGATCAGGTCGCCCTGGCGTTCCGCGGCCAGAAGGGGTGCTCCGGTGGCGTCGATCGGGGCTCGCGGGGTGACGACGCCGTCGTACCAGTGCTCGTCGCGGCGCTCCCCCTTCGTGTAGGCGTGCGGTGCGGCGACCATGAACTCGCCCCAGGGGAAGCTGCTGGAGAGGTAGCGCTGCCAGGTGGTGTCGCCGGGGGTGTGGAAGTCGGTCCGGGTGTTGGGCACGGCGACGCTGTCGAAGGGCAGGAGGACGCGGGAGCCGTCCGGCCGGGCGGCGATCGAGGCGTCGATGTAGTCGGTGGCGACGCCCATGGAGTGGTACGCCGAGGTGGTGCGGCCGAGGTGGTCGTCGTGCACGCGATAGGTGCGGTCCTCGTCGATCTCGCCCCGCTGCGGGAAGGCGAGGGTGTACGTGTACGGGCTCTTCGCGACGCCCTTCCAGCGGAGCGTGACGCCGCCGGTGGTCAGCCGGTCCAGGAGGGCTCCGGCCTCAACGGACTCGACGGCGAGGACGGGGAGTTCGGTGGTGGTGCCGAGGGAGGGCTGCCAGCGGCCGGGGGCGGCGTGGTGGGCGAGGACGGCCGTCGCGCCCGCGGCCCTGGCGTCGCGGGCCTGCACGGAGACGCTCGTCGCGCCGTCGGCGATCCGGACCAGGGCGATCTTCCCCCGCACGTCGGCGGCGGCGAGCTCCGCGGGCGTGCCGGTCCCGGCGTCGACGAGGGGCGCCTCGCCCGTTCCGTCGAGGTTGACCGAGCCCGAGGAGGCGGTGACGGGGTGCAGGTCCTCGCCCCCGACGACGGCGAACTCGGAGAGCAGCGGAGCCGCCGCGCGCCAGTAGCTCGTGAACGCGAAGTCCCCGTCGCCCGCCTCGCCGTCGACGGAGGCGTAGTAGCCGCGGACGGTACGGCCGCCGGAGAGGGTCCCGGAGTGACCCCAGGTGTCGTCCCAGGAGCGCGAGAAGCCCAGCATCGCGCTGCGCACCTCGGTCGGGCGGTCGGTCCGCAGCCGCAGCCGGTGGGCGCGGCGGGCGTCGAGGACGACGGTGGTGTCCTTCGTCAGCTCGATCCGGGGGCGGCCCAGGTACGTGATCGAGTCGGCGAGCTTCGCGCCGTCGCCGCCGTCGGGCGTGACGACGAAGGAGGACAGGAAGTAGCTGCCGGGGCGCAGCCGGTACGTCTGCTCCGCCGCGCCCTGGTTGTAGCGGCGCTCGCCGGTGGCCGTGTCGGTGCTGACGACGTCGAGGGCGGAGGTGCCCGAGGCCGGCTTGCCGAGCCTGTCGACGGTCTTCACCGTCAGGGTGACGGTGCGCGGCTCCACGTACAGGGAGAAGGGGGTGGAGACGCGGACCCCGTCGGCGGTGGCGAGGACGCGGCCGGTGATGTCGCCGTACTGGGCGGGCTCCAGCCGTGCGTCCGGGTCCAGCGCGAGGGGGACCTCGACGGTGGCGCCGGCGGGGACGGTGACGCGGCGCGTACCGAGGCGCGCGACCGGGCTCGTGATCGCCGAGCCGTCGTTGCCGGTGACGCGGTGGAGCGCGAGGTCCAGCGTCACCGGCCGGTCTCCGGTGTTGGTGTAGGGGACGGCGACCGTGGTGCGGTCGCCGGCGTCCTGCGGCCAGGCGAAGGAGCCGCCCTGGACGGCCGGCGTGCCGATCACGGTCGCGTCGAGGGCCGCCCCGACGTCGAGCCGGCCGCCGCCGGTCTCGCGGGCGTCGCCGGGGACGTCCGCCTTCGCCGAGGAGACGAGGGCGGCCTTGATCCGGCTGCCGGTCCAGTCGGGGTGCCGCTGCTTGAGGATGGCGGCGGCACCCGCGACGTGCGGGGTGGCCATGGACGTACCGGACATCGAGCGGTACGCGTACACCCCGCGCCCGCCCGCCGCCGCGGCGGAGATGGCGACGCCCGGGGCGGCGATCTCCGGCTTGAGCGTGTGCGAGACGAGGGCCGGGCCGCGGCTGGAGAACGGGGCGGTGGAGTCGTCGCGGTCGACGGCGCCGACGGTGAGGACACTGGGGGCGCAGCCGGGCGAGGAGACGGTGTTGAGTCCCGGTCCGGTGTTCCCTGCGGCGACGACGAACAACGCGTCGGTGGAGCGGGCGAGTTGCTCCGTGGCGGTGGCCATCGGGTCGGTGCAGTCGGTCGGGGCCGGGTTGCCGAGGCTCATGGAGACGACGTCGGCGCCCTGGGCGACGGCCCACTCCATGCCGGCGATGATCCAGGACGTGGCTCCGGAGCCGCCGTCGTTGAGGACCTTGCCGTTGAGCAGCTCGGCGCCCGGTGCGACGCCCTTCTTCCTGCCGTCGCTCGCGGCGCCGGAGCCGCCGACGGTGGAGATCGTGTGGGTCCCGTGGCCCTGGCGGTCCGTGGTGTCGGCGGAGTCGGTGAAGTTGCGGGAGGCGGTGATCCGGCCCTTGAGGTCCGGGTGTTCGGCGTCGGCGCCGGTGTCGAGGACGGCCACCTTGGTGCCCGTGCCGTCGTATCCGGCGGCCCAGGCGAGGTCCGCGCCGATCTGCCGGGTGGAGCGTTCGAGGGTCGCCTCGACCTTGCGGTCCAGCCAGAGTTTGGCGACGTCGGCGCCGGAGCGGGTGCGCGGGGAGGTGACGTCGGCCCAGAAGGCGGCGGCGTTCTTCTTGTCGGCCGTGAGCGCGACGCCGCGGGCGGACTTCAGCACCGGGCCGCGGGCGGAGCCGCGCGGGGAGGCGGGCACGGCACGGGCGACGTCGACGGAGGAGTCGTAGACGGCGATCAGCGGAAGGCTCGTGGTGCGGGAGTCGTCGTAGCCCTGCCGGATCAGTCCGGTGACGTTGAAGAGCTCCTCGTCGACGCGGTCCGCGGCGAGCGGGCCGGCGGCGCCGTCCGGGTAGACGTACAGGTCCTCGCCGGCCTGGCGGGTCTCCAGGAGCGGGACGCTGCCGTCGTCGCGGGGCAGGGCCGTCGCGGTGGCGCGGCCGTCGCGGTCCGTGGCCACCAGGACGCGGTCGCCGGTGACGAGGGTGACGGTCACGGGCCGGTCCTGCCGCCCCGGGGCCGGAGAGGTGCCGACGAGTGGTCTGTCGCCGTGGGCGCCGGGCTCCGGTCGGGCGGCCGCCGACGGCGTCAGCGCGGTGACGGCCAGGACGGCGGCGGTCGCCGCTCCCAGGGCCGTACGCGATATCGGGCGCATCGTTCTCCCTTGATCGTTGCTGTGCGGTGGCGACACCTTGGCAAAGAAGGCGGACGGCGCGGAACAGCCGCCACGGGCGGGAAGGTGCCGCGGCCGTTTCCCGCCACGAGGACGGTGGAAGGACACCCTCCGGAAAGGGGGTCCCGAGGTGCTCGGAGCGGTGGGACTCGACGACGTACAGGAGGCGGCGTACCGCGGCCTCGTCCGGCTCGGCGGCGCCGGCCAGGCGGAACTCGCACGCCGGCTCGCGCTCGGCGAGCCGGTCGTGGCCGCGGCGCTGCACCGGCTGGAGGAGCGGGGACTCGCCGCACGGCCCGCCCCGGGCGCTGGGTGCCGGCGCCGCCCGGGGTCGCCCTGGGCGCGCTGCTCACCCGGCGGCGGCAGGTGCTGGACGAGGCCCGGCGGGCCGCGGAGGCGCTGGCGGACACCTACCGTTCGGAGGGGTCACGGCCGACGGCGCACGAACTGGTGGAGGTGGTGACGGGCGCGAGCGCCGTCTCGCACCGGTTCCTCCAGCTGCAGATGGGCGCGGTGGAGGAGCTGTGCGTGCTGGTGACCGCCGCCCCGGTCGCGGTCACGCCGACGGAGAACCCGGTGGAGGAGGCGGCCGTGGCCCGCGGGGTCGCCTACCGCGTGGTGCTGGAGCGGGAGGCGCTGTCGCTGCCGGGACAGACGGCCGAACTGACGGCGGGGCTCGGGCGGCGGCAGGAGGTGCGGCTGACCGAGAAGGTGCCGACGAAGCTGGTGGTGGCCGACCGGGCGCTGGCGATGCTCCCGCTGGAGGAGCCCGGAGCGGAACCCGCCGCGCTGGTGATCCACGCGAGCGGGGTGCTGGACCTGCTGATGGGCATGTTCGAACGGGTCTGGCGGGGCGCGCTGCCGCTCGCCCTCGGCAGCGAGGGGGAGCTGGTCGAGAACGCGCCCGCGGGGCCGGACGCGACCGACCTGCGGATCCTCGCCCTGCTCCTGGTGGGCATGACGGACGCCAGCGTCGCCAAGCAGCTGCGGATGGGACTGCGCACCGTGAAGCGCCGGGTGAGCGGGCTGATGGACCTGGCGGGCGCCACCACGAGAATCCAGCTGGGCTGGCGCGCGTACGAGCTCGGCTGGATCGGCGGCCCGCCGGGCACCCGGCGGGGGGCGGACGCGCGGTGAGGGGCCAGCGCCCGGTGAGGGCCGGAGCCAGGTGAGGGGCAGGAGCCAGGTGAGGGGCAGGCGCCCGGCGGGCGACAGGGCTCCACAGCGCGGCCGGTGTCCGGGGTGAGGCCGGCGTCAAGGCCCGGGCACGCTCCTACCGAGTAGTAACCATCACACCCCGATCCTTCTGCAACTAGTTGCATAAGAACGGCCGGGTCGCCTACAACAGGATGCGACGATCCCTGCGCGAGGAGGCGCCCCCGTGACCGCGACGACCCCGTACCCGCATCTGCTCAGCCCGCTCGACCTCGGTTTCACCACCCTGCCCAACCGGGTGATCATGGGCTCGATGCACGTCGGCCTGGAGGAGACCGAGCACGGCTTCGAGCGGATGGCCGCCTTCTACGCCGAGCGGGCCCGCGGCGGCGCCGGTCTCATCGTCACCGGCGGCATCGCGCCCAACGAGGCCGGGCGGCCGTGGGACGGCGGCGCCAAGCTCACCACCGGCGAGGAGGTCGCCGAGCACCGGCTGATCACCGACGCCGTGCACGCCGAGGGCGGCAGGATCGCGATGCAGATCCTGCACTTCGGGCGGTACGCCTACCACCCCGGCCTCGTCGCGCCGAGCGCGATCCAGGCGCCCATCAGCCCCTTCGTGCCCAACGAGCTGACCGAGGCCGAGGTCGAGCAGACCGTCGAGGACTACGCGCGCTGCGCCGAGCTCGCCCGGGAGGCCGGCTACGACGGCGTCGAGGTCATGGGCTCCGAGGGCTACCTGATCAACGAGTTCATCGCCGCCGCCACCAACCGGCGCACCGACCGCTGGGGCGGCTCCTACGAGAACCGGGTCCGCTTCCCGCTGGAGATCGTCCGCCGGATCCGCGAGCGGGTCGGCACCGACTTCATCATCGTCTACCGGCTCTCCATGCTGGACCTCGTCCCCGGCGGCTCCACCCTGGAGGAGGTCGTCCGGCTCGCCAAGGAGATCGAGGCGGCCGGCGCGACCCTCATCAACACCGGCATCGGATGGCACGAGGCCCGCATCCCCACCATCGCCACCTCCGTGCCGCGCGGCGCCTACACCTGGGTGACGAAGAAGCTGATGGGCGCGGTGTCCGTGCCGCTCGTCACCAGCAACCGCATCAACACCCCCGAGGTCGCCGAGGAGATCCTCGCCGACGGCCGCGCCGACCTCGTGTCGCTCGCCCGGCCGTTCCTCGCCGACCCCGCCTTCGTGAACAAGGCCGCCGCCGGCCGCGCCGAGACCATCAACACCTGCATCGGCTGCAACCAGGCCTGCCTCGACCACACCTTCAACCTCAAGATCACCTCCTGCCTGGTCAACCCGCGCGCCTGCCACGAGACCGAACTGGTCCTCTCCCCCACCCGCCTCGCCAAGCGCGTCGCCGTCGTCGGCGCCGGTCCCGCCGGCCTCTCCTGCGCCGTCTCGGCGGCCGAGCGCGGCCACTCCGTCACCCTCTTCGACGCCGCCTCCGAGATCGGCGGCCAGCTGAACGTCGCCAAGCGGGTCCCGGGCAAGGAGGAGTTCGACGAGACCCTGCGCTACTACCGGGTCCAGCTCGCCGAGCACGGCATCGACGTCCGCCTCGACACCCGGGTGACCGCCGCCGACCTCGACGGCTACGACGAGGTCGTCGTCGCCACCGGCGTCACCCCCCGCGACCCCGGCATCGAGGGCCAGGACCACCCCAGCGTCCTCAGCTACCTCGACGTGCTCCGCGACGGCGCGCCCGTCGGCAGGCGGGTCGCGATCATCGGCGCCGGCGGCATCGGCTTCGACGTCGCCGAGTTCCTCACCGACGGCGGCGAGGGCGCCAGCCAGGACCCCGAGACGTACTTCCGCCAGTGGGGCGTCGACACCTCCTACGAGAACCGGGGCGGACTGCGCGCGCCCGAGCGGAACGCGCCGCCCCGCCAGGTCCACCTGCTCCAGCGCAAGACCACCAAGGTCGGCGCCGGGCTCGGCAAGACCACCGGCTGGATCCACCGCACCGAGCTCAAGCACCGCGGCGTCGCCATGGTCGCGGGCGTCACCTACGACCGGATCGACGACGAGGGCCTGCACCTCACCGTCGACGGCGAGCGGCAGCTCCTGCCGGTCGACACGATCGTCCTCTGCTCCGGCCAGGAGCCCCGCCGCGGCCTGTACGAGGAGCTGGTCGCCGCCGGCCGCGCGGCGCACCTCATCGGCGGGGCCGACGTCGCCGCCGAACTGGACGCCAAGCGCGCGATCGACCAGGGCACCCGGCTCGCCGCCACCCTGTGACGTCCGCACCCTGATCACCGCGGCCGACCGAACCTAGGATGCGAGCATGTCCCTCCCGCACGCGATCCTGACGGCGCTGCTCGAGAAGCCGTCCTCCGGTCTCGAACTGACGCGCCGTTTCGACAAGTCGATCGGCTACTTCTGGTCGGCCACGCACCAGCAGATCTACCGGGAACTGGGGCGGCTGGAGGAGGCGGGGCAGATCCGCGCCCTGCCCTCCCCCGTGCCGGTGCGCGGGCAGCGCAAGGAGTACGAAGTGCTGCCCGCGGGACGGGACTTCCTGCGGGAGTGGGTCGGCGCGGCCGAGGACCCGAAGCCGCTGCGGTCCGCGCTGCTGCTGCGGATGCGCGCCGCCGCGGTGGTCGGCTCGGCCGGGCTGCGGGCCGAACTGGAGCGGCACCTCGCCCTCCACCGGGCCCAGCTCGACGAGTACTTCGTCATCGAGGAGCGCGACTTCCCCGCCGACCGGCGCGCCACCGAGCCCGACCGGCTGCGCCATCTCGTCCTGCGCGGCGGCATCGACCTGGAGCGGTTCTGGGTGGAGTGGCTGACGGCCGCACTGGAGGAACTGGGGCCGGAGGACCGACCGGACGCCTGATCCGGGAGGCACGCGCCCGCTCCGCGCCCTTCCGCCCCCGGCACGCGCCGGTGCGCTCCTCCGCCGCCGTGGATACTGGTCGGTACCGGTTCATGGTCCACGAGGGAAAGGGCGGGTATGACCGACGACTTGGGGCGCCGCGGCACACGACACGCGGTGGTCATCGGGGGAAGTCTCGCCGGACTCCTGGCGGCACGGGTGCTCGCGGAACACGCGGAGCGGGTGACGGTCGTCGAGCGCGACAGGCTGCCCGAGGGGCCGGACGCCCGGCCCGGGGTGCCGCAGGGCCGGCACCTGCACGTGCTCATCGAGGGCGGCCAGCAGGCGCTCGACGAGCTGCTGCCCGGCTTCATGCGCGAGCTGGGGGAGCTGGGCGCCCCGAAGGTGGCCATGCCGACCGACATGGTCCAGTGGCAGGCGGGCCAGTGGTTCACCCGGCTCCCCGCCTCCGCTCACTTCTACAGCGGCCCGCGGCCCCAGCTGGAGTGGCTGGTGCGGCAGCGGGTGCTCGCCGACCCGCGCATCGAACTCGTCGAGGGCGCCGAGACGGTGGGCCTGACCGGCACCGCCGAGCGGGTGACGGGGGTGCGGCTCCGGGAGCGGGGCGCGGGCGCCGGGCAGGAGCCCCGTACCGTCGCCGCCGATCTGGTGGTGGACGCCTCCGGCCGCTCGACGAAGGCGGCGGACTGGCTGGCCGCGATCGGCGCGGAGGCGCCGCACGAGGAGACCCTCGACACGGGCCTCGCCTACGCCTCCCGGGTCTACAAGGCGACGGACGCGGTGCCCGCCACGGACGCGCAGGGCTACTACATCGTGCCGGGTCCGCGGCAGCCGTACGGCGGGGTGATCGTGCCGCTGGGCGACGGCCACCACATGGTCACCTTCTCGGGGCTGCGCGGGGAGGAACCGCCCACCGAGGACGGGGCGTTCGAGGAGTACGCGAAGCGGCTGCCGCATCCGGTGCTGAGCGAGTGGGTGGCGGGCGCGGAGCCGGTGACGCCGGTCCACGGCTTCCGGCGGACCGCCAACATCCGCCGCAGGTACGACCGTCCGGGCCGCCGTCCGGCCGGTTTCCTCGCCACCGGCGACGCGCTGTGCGCGTTCAACCCGATCTACGGGCAGGGCATGGCGACGGCGGCGCTCGCCGCGGTCGCGCTGCGGCGGGCGCTGTCCGACACCCGGCGGGTCCCGACCACCCGGCGGGTGCAGCGGGCGCTCCTCGACGCGTCCCGGCAGGCCTGGGACATCTCGGCGGGCGCGGACAAGAAGATGCCGGGCGCGACGGGCGACGCGGCCCGCCCGCAGCCGGCCGACCGGTTCACCGGCTGGTACCTCGCCCGGATCCAGGAGCGGGCGGCGGGCGATCCGGCGGTGGGGGTGCCCTTCCGGGCGGTCCTGACCCTGACGGCCCCGCTGACCAGCCTCTTCGCTCCGTCGCTGGTCCGCGCGGCGCTCTTCTCCCCGGTGCCGGAGACGCCGGCGGGTCCGCCGCTGCGCAGGGACGCCTGACCCCCGGTCGCGGAAAACCCGTTGCCTCCCCCGGAGGAAAGTCGATCATGGGGGAGGCAACGGCCGCAGGACCACCCGGGAAGGGCCCATGAACGACGACTCGCTGCACCTCCGCAAGGAGCACTTCGCCTCGGCCTCGGCCGGTGGCGACGTCGACTACCAGGTCCTCCTCCCGTCCGACCGCGTGGCGGGCGAGCGGCTGCCGCTCGTCCTCCACCTCCATGGCGCGATGTCGTCGGCGGCGTCGCTGGAGCGCGCGCGGCCGCTCTACGAGGAGCTCTACCGGCGCGGGGAGTTCCCCCGCGCCGTCGTGGCGTGCGTGAGCACCCCCACGCTCGACGGCTTCTACCTCGACCGGCCCGACGGGGCCTCGTGGGAGACGCTGGTCGCCGACGAGTTCCCCGGGCATCTCGCGGCGGCCTTCGGGCCGTTCGGCGGGACCGCGCTCATCGGGGCGTCGATGGGCGGCTACGGCGTCCTCAAGGCGGCCTTCCGCGACCCGGAGCGCTTCGCGGCGGTCGCGGCGCTCTCGCCGGCCGTCTTCCCCGGCGAGACGCCCGAGGACGTGCCCGCGGCGAACCTGCCCTCCGTCCTGGGCGAGCTCCACCGGGCCATGGCGCACGGGACCGGCGACGCCGCGACGACGTACGCGGGGAACTCCGTCCAGGGACGGGCCCGCCGTCACGCCGAGGCGATCCGCGGGGCCGCGCTGCCGGTCCTGGTGGACTGCGGGGCCGCCGACGAGTTCCTGCTGCACGAGGGCGCGGCCCATCTGCACGGCGTCCTCGTGGAGCTCGGCATCGCCCACACCTACCGGCTGGTCGACGGCGCGGGGCACCTGGGGCCGGAGGCGGAGGTCCGGACCCGGGAGGCGATCCGGTTCGTCGGGGCCGCGCTCGGTGCCCGGCCCGTCAGACGCCCGGGGCAGCCGTGATCATGCCGGCGGCTATGCCCGCGCCGAGGGAGGCGTAGTCGTCGGCGTTCTGGCCGGCGTAGGTGAGGGAGAAGTCGGCGACCGCGCGGTCGAAGACGTCGGAGGAGCCGAGGTAGGCGGCGATGGCGATGCGGTCGCCCGAGCGGGCGTGCGCGCGGGCGAGGGCGCGGCCGCAGAGCCTGGCGTACTCCCGCAGCATGGAGGGGGGCATCGCCTCCACCTCGGCGGAGCCCTTCATGTCGCGCAGCTGGCGCCAGTAGAAGTGGCGTTCTTCCGGACCGGTCATCCAGCCGAGGAAGATGTCGCTGGCGGCCTGGGTGAGGCGCTGGCCGCAGACCACGCGCCGGCCCTGGTGGGGGTAGACGGTGGGCGGGAGGTACGCCTCCAGGACCGAGCGGCCGGCCTCCTTGATCTGGAGGATGAGCGGGTCGCCGTCGTCCCGGCCTTCGAGGAGGACGACGAAGCAGCGGGTGCCGACGCTGCCGACGCCGACGACCTTGCGGGCGGCGTCGCGGAAGCGGTAGCGGTCGAGGAGGAGTCGGCGTTCCTCGGAGAGCGAGCTGCGGTAGTCGCTGAAGATCTTGCCGAGGGTGATCCGGTCGAGGTCGGCGACGCGTTCCAGGAGCGGCGGGTCCTCGGCGATGTGGCGGGTGCCGTCGCCGTCGCGGGTGGTGAGCTTGTCCAGGGCCTGGAGGCTGGTGCGGCGGCGGGCCTTGGCGAGGGTGCGGGTGAGCCGGTCGCGTTCGCCGGGGCGGACGAGGGTGGTGAGTTCGTCGGCGTCGATCCGCTCGTACCAGACGGTGAGCTCCCCGAGGCCGGCGAGGCGGCGCATGGTGGTGCGGTACGCCTCGACGGCGGCGAGCGCGGCGCGGTGGGCCTTGGGGCGCGGGCTGCCGTTCTGGAGGGCGGCGACGGTGATGCTGGCGGCGAGGCGTTTGACGTCCCACTCGAAGGGTCCGGGCAGGGTCTCGTCGAAGTCGTTGACGTCGAAGAGAAGCGTCCGTTCGGGTGACGCGTAGACGCCGAAGTTGAGCAGGTGGGCGTCGCCGCAGAGCTGGACGGTGAGTCCGGTGTTCCGGGTGGCGCCGAGGTCGGCGGCCATGACGGCGGCGGCGCCGCGCAGGAACGCGAAGGGCGAGGCGGCCATCCGTCCGTACCGCACGGGGACGAGGTCGGGCAGCCGGTCGGCGGCCTGGTGCTCCAGGACGGTGAGCGGGTCGGGGCGCTGCGAGCTCGGTATCCAGCGGCCGTGCGAGGAGCGCGGGACCCGCTTGCGGGCCGCGCGGCCGCGCTCGGCGTGCTCGGAGGGCGTCGTCATCCGGCCTCACCCCTGTTCCACCGCCGGCCTCGGCCGGCCCTGTCGCCTGGTCCCCATTACAGGGCGCGACGCGGGTTTCGGCCACTCTGCACGGCCGCCCTAGCAAAATGGTTTAGACCAATGATAGGAATTGATCACCCATACGGCCCACGCGGTGACGCTGAGCGAAGAAGGGGTTGATCATGGCCGTACCCGATTCCGCGCCCTATTCCGAGCCCCCTGAGGGGGTGGTCCCCCGCTATCTGCGGGTCGCCACCGCCCTGCGGGACGACCTCGTCCGCCACGCCCTGGCCCCCGGGAGCAGACTCCCCTCGGAACGGTCCCTGGCACAGCGGTACCACGTCAACCGGCAGACCGTCCGCAGCGCGCTCCAACTGCTGCGCGAGGAAAGGCTCGTGGTCACCGACCGGCGCGGCACCTTCGCCGCGGACGGCCCGGAGGGCGGCGAGGGGCCGCCTCCCGCCCCGCCGTCGGCACCGTCCGCCGCGCGGCCGGTCTTCCCGGGCGGGCCGCGCGCGGCGGAGGCCCTGGTGCGGGCCTCGCTCGACTGGGAGTCGCCGCCCTCGGCGCTGGCCGGCCGGCTGCACCTGGCGCCGGGCGAGCCGACGCTGGTGCACCGCCACCGGGTGCTGGCCCCGCAGGGCCCGGAGCTCCAGCGGGCGGTCTCCTGGTTCTCCCGCGCCGCGCTGGACGAGATCCCGCAGCTGGCCCGCTACCGGCGGACCCGCCACTGCGTGCACCAGCCGGACCTGCGGCTGCTGTACCACTGGATGCACCAGGCGGGCCTGCGCGCCACCCACCGGGAGTCGGTCCGGGTCCCGACCGGCGGCGGCGCGGGCGCGGCGGCCGGCGGCGCGGCCCGGCTGAGCGTCCACCGGGTGGTGAGCGATCAGCACGGGCACGTCCTGGAGGTCACGGACATCGACTTCTCGGCCCGGGAGGCGGCCTGGACGTACGAGTACAGCCTCTGACCGGCCCCCGACCCGCTTCCGCCCCACCTCCGAACCGTCCCTGACGGACATTCTGGCGGGGCTCGGACGGGCACTCGGACGGGGACTCAGACGATGTTCTCGGCGAGTTCGGCCTCCTCGCGGGCCGTGCCGCCGTACGGGGTCGGCGTGCCGTACGACCGGCGGGCGGCGTACCACCAGACGGTCGCCAGGAGCAGGACGACGGCGAGGGCGATCACCGCGTAGTTCATGGTGTCGACGGTCACCGGGCTCTTCTGGGGCAGGCAGAAGAGGACGGTCACCACCGCGACCCAGCCGACCGCGGTCCAGCCGATCGGCCGGCTCCAGCGGCCGAGGCTCCACGGGCCGGGCGTGAAGTCGCGCCCGGCCCGCAGCCGCAGCAGGATCGGGATGGCGTAGGCGGGGGTGATGCCGATGACGTTGATGGCGGTGACGGCGCCGTACGCGGTCGTCGAGTAGAGCGACGGCAGGGCGAGCACCGCGGCGGCGACGACCGACAGCCAGACCGCCGGCACCGGGGTCTGGGTGCGGCAGCTGACCTTCCGCCAGGTCGCCGACGCCGGGAGGGCGTTGTCGCGGCTGAAGGCGAAGACCATCCGGCTGGCGGCCGCCACCTCGGCGTTGCCGCAGAAGAGCTGGGCGACGATGACGACGAGGAGCAGGGCGGTGGCGCCGCCGGTGCCGAGGGCGTCGAGGAGGATCTGGGCGGGCGGGACGCCCGTCTCGCTGCCCACGGTGCCCGCGTAGTCCTGGATGGCGAAGGTGAGCCCGGCGAGCAGGGCGAAGCCGGCGATCCAGGAGACCCAGATGGCGCGGACGATGCCCTTGGCCGCCGTGACGGAGGCGTTGGCGGTCTCCTCGGAGAGATGGGCGGAGGCGTCGTATCCGGAGAAGGTGTACTGGGCGAGGAGCAGTCCGATCGCGGCCACGTAGAACGGGTTGGCCCAGCCGGTGTCGTTGACGAACTCGGTGAAGACGAAGCCGGCCGACTGGTGGTGGTCGGGGACGATCGCGAGGGCGCCGACGATCACCGCGACGCCCGCGAGGTGCCACCAGACGCTGATCGAGTTGAGGACGCTGACGAGGCGGACGCCGAAGAGGTTGAGGGTGGCGTGGAGCAGCAGGATCGCCAGGAAGATCAGGAAGGTGGAGCCGGGCGTCGGCTCGAAGCCCCACTGGAGGTTGAGGAAGGCGCCGGTGAAGAGGGCAGCTCCGTAGTCGATGCCGGCGATGGCGCCGAGCAGGCCGAGCAGGTTCAGCCAGCCGGTGTACCAGCCCCAGCGGCGGCCGCCGAGCCTGTCCGCCATGTAGTACAGCGCCCCGGAGGTCGGGTAGGCGCTGGTGACCTCGGCGAGGGCGAGGCCGACGCAGAGGACGAAGAGACCGACGCCCACCCAGCCCCAGAGCATGACGGCGGGGCCGCCGGTGCCGAGCCCGAAGCCGTACAGGGTCATGCAGCCGGAGAGGACGGAGATCACCGAGAAGCTGATGGCGAAGTTGCCGAACCCGCCCATGCGGCGGGCGAGCACCGGCTGGTAGCCCAGCTCGCGCAACCGGGCCTCCTCGTCGGGTAAGGCCGGGGACGGGCCGTGCGGTGCGTCCGGCGGGGTGGTGCGGGCCATCGGGGGAACCTCCGGGCGGGGGGAGCGGTACGTATCGGGGAACGGGACGGGAACGGGTGCGGGTGCGGGTACGGGTGCGCGCACGGGCGCGGGTTCAGCCGGCGAGGCAGCGGGCGCGGGCCCGCAGGAAGACCTCCTCGGCGAGGGCGCGGTCGGCCGGGCGCGGGGTGCGGTGGGCCCAGGGCGCGGTCGTGTAGTACGGGCCGAGGGCCTCGAAGACCCGCGCCGCGTCGGCGAAGCACAGGGCTCCGAAGAGGGCGTGCGCCAGGTGGTTGAGGTCCAGCTGGGAGGCCTCCGGCACCGCGCAGAAGAGGAACCAGGTGTCCATCGCCCTGCGGGCCTCGCGCACCGCGTCCTCGGCCACCCAGTGCAGGTCCAGGGCGTGTTCGTGCCCCCGGTCGCGCCGGTAGCGCTCGGCCCGGACGTAGAGCGGCAGGGCGTGCAGCGCCGAGCCGCGCGGTGCGGACGCGGCCGCCCACTGGGCGTAGTTCACGGCCTCGGCGAGCGGACCCTCGGTGCGCGCGTACACGAACTGGAGCATGCGGTGGTAGGCCTCGCGGTTGTACGGATCGCGCTTCTCGGCCTCGGCGAGCACCCCCCAGGGGCCGGGCGGCAGCATCGGCGCGGGCGGCGCGGTGCGGTGCCCGGCACCGTCGCCGCGCGGGTCCAGCGCGGCGAGGGCGAGGAGGCAGATCCAGGGCACCGGGTCGGCGGGGGCGCGGTCGGCGGCCTCCCGGCAGGCGGTCCACGCCTCCTGCCGGAGGGCGCGGGCGCGGGGGTGGCCGGCGCGGTGGGCGCGGACGGCGCGCTCGACGGCGACGCGGGCGTGCATGACGGAGGCGGCGGCGCTCCCGGGCCGTTCGGCGCGCCAGGTGTGGACGACGTCGGTGCCGGCGGCGACGGTGGCGAGGATCTGGGTGCGCCGGGTCCAGCCGTCCCAGTGTCCGGCGCCGGTCCTGTCGTCCGGGCCTCCGTGGCCGTCGGGGCCGTCCCTGCCGTCCGGGCCTTCGAGGAGCCGCGCCATCTCGCCCCAGCGACCGGTGCGCAGATCCTGGAGCGCGTGGCGAAGGGCGTGGTCGTGGCCGGCCGGGTGGAAGACGGGGCGGAAGCCGTGTCCGGGCATCAGCGGACGGGACGGAGCACGGGCGGGGTCGCGGGACGGGGCGCGGGCGGGGGCGCGGGACGGGGCGCGGGCGGGGGCGCGGGCGGGGGCGCGGGCGGGGTCGCGGGACGGGCGGTGGGCCGGGTGGTGGGCGTGGTCATCGGTCCTCGGTCGGGCGCGGTCGGGCGGCGAACGGCGCCCGCGGTCCGTCGGCGAGCGGCGCTCACTATAGGCGCGACCGATGGTGATCGTCCGGATCATTCCTGTGACCGTAACTATTCGGCCAGTGCATCATTTTGAGCTACCGTCAGGTAGCCGGGGACGACCTGACAGGCTCACCGGGGAAGGGTTGACGGGTCGCCGTCCGCCCGCCAGCCTGACCCCTTTCCGCCGGCGAACTCCACGACGGGAGCAGGCACATGACGGGCGGTCCGGTACTCGCCGTCGACCAGGGAACCTCCGGCACCAAGGCACTCGTCCTGTGTCCGGAGCGGGGGGTGCTCGGCACCGGAACGGCCCCGGTGCGCCCCCGCCACCTGCCGGGCGGGCGGGTCGAGGCCGACCCCGCCGAGCTGTACGCCTCCGTGGTCACGGCGGGCCGCGCGGCACTCGCCGAGGCGGGCGTCCCGGTGGTCGCCGTGGGCCTCGCCAACCAGGGCGAGACGGTCCTCGCCTGGGATCCGGTGACGGGCGATCCGCTCACCGACGCCCTGGTCTGGCAGGACCGCCGGGCGGCCGGCGTCTGCGCGGAACTCGCGCCTCGTCAGGCCTGGTTGACGGAGCTGACGGGTCTTCCCGTCGACCCCTACTTCGCCGCGCCGAAGATGGCCTGGATCCGTCGACACGCCACCGGCGCCGGGGTGGTGACGACGAGCGACGCCTGGCTGACGCACCGGCTGACGGGCGCCTTCGTCACCGACGCGGCCACGGCGGGCCGCACCGGCCTGCTCGATCCGGCCGCCGTCGCCTGGTCCGAGCCCGCTCTCGACCTCTACGGCCTCGGCGGGGAGAAGCTGCCGCGCGTCGTCGACTGCGACGAACCCGTCGGCACCACCACGGCGTTCGGCCCGCCCCTGCCGCTGACCGGGCTCGTCGTGGACCAGCAGGCCGCCCTCCTCGCGCAGAGCGCCACCGCGCCGGGCGCCGCCAAGTGCACCTACGGCACCGGGGCGTTCCTGCTCGCCCGCACCGGCCCCCTCCCCCGCCGCACCACGACCGGCCTCGTCGGCTGCGTGGCCTGGCGGCTGCGGGGACGTACCGAGCACTGCCTCGACGGGCAGGTGTACACCGTCGCGTCGGCGGTCCGCTGGCTCACCGACCTCGGGGTCATCGCCGGGGCGCGGGACCTGGACGCCGTCGGCGGCACGGTGCCCGACAGCGGCGGTGTCACCTTCGTGCCCGCGCTCGCCGGGCTCGCCGCCCCCTGGTGGCGCGGGGAGGCCCGCGGCACCGTCACCGGCCTCGGCCTCGACACCGGCCGCGGACACCTGGTGCGGGCCCTCGTCGAGGGCATCGCCGCGCAGGTCGTCGAACTCGCCGCGGCGGCGGCCCGCGACCGGGGCACGCCCCTGGACGCCCTGCGCGCCGACGGCGGCCTGACCCGCTCCGCGCTGCTCATGCAGACCCAGGCGGATCTGCTCCAGCTGCCGGTGGAGGTCTCCGCGCTGCCCGACGCGACCGCGCTCGGCGTCGGCGCGATGGCCCTCCTCGGCCACGACCCGGGCCTCGGCGTCCCGGAGGCCGTACCGCCGTGGAAGCCCTCCGCCGTCTACGAGCCCGCCATCTCGGCGGACGAGGCGGCGGACCGGCTCGGGCGCTTCCGGGCGGAGGTGTCGGCGCTCCTGGAACGCCGGCCCGCCGACGGTGCGGAGCCCGAGGCGGCGGGGTGAGCGCCGGCCCGCGCGGGCCGCTGCCGGACGGCGCGGCCGACGCGTACGACGTCGTCGTGGTGGGGGCGGGGGTGGTGGGGTGCGCGGTCGCGCGGGCACTCGCCCGGTACCCGCTGCGGATCGCGCTGGTCGACGCGGCGGACGACGTCGGCGAGGGCACCTCCAAGGCCAACACCGCGATCCTCCACACCGGTTTCGACGCCTCCCCCGGGACCCTGGAGGCCGGGCTCGTCCGGGCGGGCCACCGGCTCCTCACCGCGTACGCCGCCGAGACGGGGATCCCCGTCGAACCGGTCGGCGCGCTCCTGGTCGCCTGGGACGAGGAGCAGCGGGCCGCCCTGCCCGGGCTGGCCGCGAAGGCGGCCCGCAACGGCCACCACGCCACCCGGATCGTCGACGCGGCGGAACTCCGCCGCCGCGAGCCCCACCTCGGCCCCGGCGCGCTCGGCGCGCTGGCCGTGCCGGGCGAATCGATCGTCTGCGCCTGGAGCACCACCCTCGCCTACGCCACCCAGGCCGTCCTGTCCGGCGTGGACCTGCTGCTCGGCCGCCGGGTGACGGAGGTCGTCCCCGCGCCCCGTACCGGCGCGCCGCACCGGCTGGCCACCACGCGCGGGCCGCTCACCGCGCGGTTCCTGGTCAACGCCTGCGGTCTGCACGCCGACGGCTTCGACGCGCTGCTCGGCGTACGGGACTTCACGGTCACCCCCCGCCGGGGCCAGCTGCTCGTCCTCGACAAGTTCGCCCGCGCGCTGGTGCGGCACATCCTGCTGCCCGTCCCCGGTCCGCTCGGCAAGGGGGTCCTCGTCACGCCCACCGTGTACGGCAACGTGCTGGTCGGGCCGACCGCCGAGGACCTCGACGACCGGACCGCCACCGGGACGACGGCCGACGGCCTCGCGGGGCTGCGGGAGCAGGGGGCCCGGATCGTGCCCGGCCTCGCCGAGGAGGAGGTGACGGCCGCGTACGCGGGTCTGCGGGCCGCCACCGGGCGGGAGGACTACCGGTGCGCGGCCCACCCCGAGTTGCGGTACGTCACGGTCGGCGGGATCCGCTCCACCGGTCTGTCCGCCTCCCTGGCCCTCGCCGAACACGTCCTCGGACTGCTGGCCGAGTGCGGACTGCGGACCGGCCCGGAGCGGCCCCTCGCGCCGGTCCGGGTGCCGAACCTCGGCGAGGCGTTCCCCCGCCCGTACCGGGACGCGTCGGCCGTCGCCCGCGACCCCGAGTTCGGCGCGGTCGTCTGCCACTGCGAGCACGTCACCCGCGGCGAGGTGCGCGCCGCGCTCGGCTCGCCCGTCCCGCCCGCCGGGCTCGACGGCCTGCGCCGCCGGACCCGGGCGGGCGCCGGCCGCTGCCAGGGCAGCCACTGCCGGCCGACGCTGCGCGCCCTGCTGGAGGAGCACGGGAAGGGGGCCGGGGCCCGGTGAACGCACGGTCACGTCAGGCGCGGGCCGTCGACGTGCTGGTCGTCGGCGCGGGCCCGGCCGGGCTCGCCGCGGCGGCCCGGCTCGCGGCGGGCGGGGTCGGGCGGGTCGAGGTCCTGGAGCGGGAGCCCGAGGGCGGCGGCGTGCCCCGGTTCTGCGGCCACCCGGGGTTCGGCGCGGACGCGCGCGGGCGCGGCCTGGACGGTCCCGGGTACGCGCGGCGCGCCGTGCGGGCGGCCGTGCGGGCCGGCGCCGTCCTGCGTACCGGCGTGTCGGTCACCGGCTGGGCGGGGCCGCTCGCGCTGGAGGCGACCGCGCCGGCCGGGCTGGAGACCGTCGCCGCGCGGGCGGTGGTCCTCGCGACCGGGGCCCGCGAACGGGCCCGCCCGGCCCGGCTGCTCCCCGGCTCCCGCCCCCGGGGGGTCCTCACGACCGGCGAACTGCACCGGACCGTGGCCCTTCTCGGCCCGCGCCCGGAACGGATCGGCCGGCGCGCCGTGGTCGTCGGAGGCGGTCCGATGGCCGGACACGCCGTCGCGCTGCTGCGCCGCGCGGGCGTCGCGGTCGCGGCCGTGGTCTGCGAGGAGCCGTGCGCGGCGCCCGGCACCGCGGGCGTCCCGGTGCTGCGGGAGACGGTGGTGGCGGAGCTGACGGGGCGGGGAAGGCTCGCCGGGGTGACCGTCCGGGACCGGGACGGGCGCACCCGGTCGGTCGGGTGCGACACCCTCGTCCTGACCGGTGACTGGGTCCCCGAGCACGAGCTGGCCCGCGCGGCCGGCCTGCCGCTCGCGCCCGCCACCCGCGCGCCGCTGGTGGACACGGCCCTGCGGACCGGTGTCCCGGGCGTGTTCGCGGCGGGCGGCCTGCTGCGCGGCGGCGCGCCCGCGGTGCGGGCCGCCGCCGAGGGGCGGGCCGTCGCCGACGCCGTACGGGCGCATCTCGACGGCCGGGCGCACCGGTCCTCCGGGGGCGCGCGGGCCGCCGTCGGCCGCCGCGGCTGACGCGGTGGGCCGGTGGGCCGGTGGGCCGGTGGCCGTGCGTGTCCCGCCCCGCTCAGCCAGACTGGCGACATGGCGGCCAGGCGCAGTGCGGGTCTGCTCGTCTTCCGTCGTGCGCGGGCGGGGGACGGCGGGATCGAGGTGCTCATCGGGCACATGGGCGGGCCGTTCTGGGCACGCCGGGACCAGGCCGCCTGGTCGGTGCCGAAGGGGGAGTACGGGCCGGACGAGCGGCCGGAGGACGCGGCCCGGCGGGAGTTCCTGGAGGAGCTGGGGCTACCGGTGCCGGAGGGCGAGTGGCTCGGCCTCGGGGAGGTGCGGCAGGCCGGCGGCAAGACCGTCACCGTGTGGGCGGTGGAGGGGGACCTCGACCCGGCGGCGGTCGTGCCCGGGACGTTCTCGATGGAGTGGCCGCCGCGTTCGGGGGCGCTCGCGGAGTTCCCGGAGCTGGACCGGGTGGGGTGGTTCACCCCGGAAGCGGCCGCTCCGCTGCTGGTCACGGGGCAGCGGGAGTTCCTGGAGCGGCTTGTCACGCGGGTGCGCGGGCGGGCCTGAGGGCCATTGTCAGACCCGTGCGAGAGGGTGGGGTGCGTCAAGCCGTCGAGAGGGAGCCCGACATGACCACCATCACCGCCACCGAGCGCGCCGCGGCCCAGGCGTACCTGCGTCTGCTCGAATCCACCCAGGCCGTGCTGACGGATCCGTGCCTCGCACCGTACGCGGGGGTGATGCTGACGAACCCCATGGCGGAGGCCGACGAGGCGCTGCGCGCGGCGGGCCTCGCGGGGAACGAGGACCGGCTGCTGCGGCTCGTCTCCACCCTGCGGCCCTCCCCCTCGTCGCCTCCCGGCGCGCCGGCCCCCGCCATGGACCGGGGCCGGCGCGGCTGAGCGGGCTACCGGGCGGGGGCGCCGAGCCGGACGGGCAGGGCGCGCACGCTGTTGCCGACGAAGCCGGCGTGGCGGGTCAGCCCGGCCTCGGGGACGGCCGGGGCGAGTCCGGGGAAGCGGGTGAAGAGCGCTTCGAGGGCGACGGCCGCCTCCATGCGGGCGAGCGGGGCTCCCAGGCAGTAGTGGGGGCCGTGGCCGAGGGACAGGTGCTTGGCCGCGCCGGTCCGGGTGAGGTCGAAGCGGTCGGCGTCCGGGCCGTGCGCCTCGGGGTCGCGGCCCGCCGCCGAGTATCCGGCGAGGACGGGGGTGCCGCGCGGGATGAGGGTGCCGTCGACCGTCAGGTCGCGGGTGGGGTAGCGGAAGGGGAAGTAGCTGACGGGGCTGTCCCAGCGCAGGGTCTCCTCGACCGCGTCGGCCCAGCTCGCCCGGCCCTCGGTGACGAGGGCCAGCTGGTCCCGGTGGGCGCAGAGCGCGCGGACGGCGTTGGTGACCAGGTTCAGGGTGGTCTCGTGCCCCGCGATGATCATGAGCAGCAGGGTGCCGATCAGCTCCGGCTGGGTGAGCCGGTCGCCGCCCTCGTGGCGGGCGGCGATCAGGGCGCTGGTGAGGTCGTCGCCGGGCGCCGCCGCCTTGGCCGCGGCGATGGCGGCGAGCAGTCCGAGGAGTTCGCGGTTGGCGGCGACGGCCTGGGCCGGCTCGGTGTCGGTGGCCACGACGAGGCTGGACAGGCGGTGCAGCCGGTCCTGGTGCGCGGGGTCGACGCCGAGGAGTTCACAGATGACGCCGAGCGGCAGCGGGAGGGCGTAGTGGCGGCGCAGGTCGGCGACGCCGCCGCCGGCCTCGGCGGCCTCGGCGAGGCCGTCGAGCAGGCCCTCCGCCACCGCCGCCACGCGCGGGCGCAGCTCCTCCACGCGGCGGGCGGTGAAGGCGCTGCTGACGAGGGTCCGCAGCCGGCGGTGGTCGGCGCCGTCCGCGGTGGTCATGCCGGGCACGGTGGCGAAGGTGCGGAGCGGCCAGCCCTCCGGTACGCGGCCTTCGGAGAGCGCGGTGAAGTGCCGGGGTCCCTTGGCGACGTCGGGGTCGGAGAGGAAGTCGCGCAGGGCGTCGTGGCCGAGGACCACCATGCCCTCGATGTCGCCGGGCAGCAGCACCGGGGCGACGGCCCCCCGGGCGCGCAGCCGGGCGTTGGCGGCGTGCGGGCAGCCGCCTGCCGGGTCGAGGCGGTACGGCTCCGGCGCCGGGGCGGGGTCCTCGGCTGCTCCGGTGCGTGCGTCCATGTCCACTCCTGACGGTGTGTGAGGCCACCGAACGGGCGACGGCAGGCCGCCCGCATCCTAGGGTCAACGCACACGTGTTCGCGTGGAGTTGCCTCGTATGCTCCCGGCGGACCGGGACGCCCTCACCCGCGCAGGGGAGCGGAACCCCCGCACGACCACCCGCCCGGCGGCACGACGCGCCGCCCGACGCCGCGTTCTCTAGGCCGGGTGGCGCACTCCGTCCTGCGCGCCCCCCACCCCCTTCCTACGGTGACTGAATGATCGTCACGTCAGCTCTTCGCCATGCCGCCGCGGGCTCCGCCGCGATGCTGCTCGTGCTCCCCGCCCCCGTGGCCGGCGCCGCGACCCCGCCCCGCGCCCCGGCGACCGCCCAGGCCCACGCCCCCGCCCTCGGACCGGAATCCGTCACCGAACCGACCCCTCCCGCACGGCGGTTCATGGAGGCGGGGCGGCTCGACAGGGCGGGCACACAGGTGCAGCCGCTGGCCGGGGCACCGGACGTGCCGACTCCCTCGGCGCTCTCCTGGGTGGTGGCCGACGCCGGGACGGGCGACGTGCTCGCCGCCCGCGCCGCGCACCGGAAGCTGCCGCCGGCCAGCACGCTCAAGACCCTCTTCGCGCTGACGGCGCTCCCGCACCACGAGGCGTCCGAGCAGCACACGGTGGCCGACGAGGAGCTGACGGGGATCGGCGAGGGCAGCAGCCTCGTCGGGGTCAAGGAGGGGTACACGTACCGGGTCTCCGACCTGTGGAACGGCGTCTTCCTCAGCTCGGGCAACGACGCCGTGCACGTCCTCGCGTCGATGAGCGGCGGCTGGGAGTCGACGGCCCGCCAGATGCAGGAGAAGGCCCGCTCGCTGGGGGCGCTGGACACGCGCGTCGTCTCCCCCGACGGATACGACGCGCCGGGCCAGGTCTCGTCCGCGTACGACCTGGCGGTCTTCGGCCGGGCGGGCGTGCGCGACCCGGAGTTCACCCGCTACTGCTCGACCGCGTACGCCGACTTCCCGGCCGGCTCGTGGTCGTACGGCATCGCCAACACCAACCGTCTGCTCACCGGGGCGGACGGCGTGGGCCGCTACCCGGGTCTCCTCGGCATCAAGAACGGCTACACCAGCAACGCGGGCAACACCCTCGTCGCCGCCGCCCGGCGCGGCGACCGCACCCTGGTCGTGTCGGTGATGAACCCGCAGTCGGGCGGTGGACTCGCCGTCTACGAGGAGGCGCGCGAGCTCCTCGACTGGGGCTTCGACGCGGCGGACAAGGTCCGACCGGTCGGCTCGCTGCTGCCGCCGAAGACGCCGGAGGAGAAGCCGGAGGAGAAGCCGGAGGACACCCGCGCCGTCTCCGTACGCGGCGGCGCCGGCGCCCCGGCCGCCGCCCTCGGCGCCCCGGCGGACCGGCCCCGCGCCGTCGTGGAGCCCGACGACGCGGGCCCCTCGGTGGCGCTCCCCCTCTCCCTCGTGGGCTCGGCCTGCGCGGCCGCCCTCGCGCTGTGGGCCTGGCGCCGCCGGGTGTCGCGTGTCTGACCCGCGCCGCCGCCCCCTGCGCGGGGCGGCGGCGCGGGCGGACCGTCAGAGGGACGCCCGGGGGGCGACGTACCGCTCGGCGGCCCGCAGCGCTTCGGGGGTCGAGCGGACGCCCATGAGCACGCACAGCGTGTACGCGGTGTCCTCGAAGCGGCGGCGGACGGTGAGGTCGCACGAGCCGTCCAGCACGCACTGCTCCTGGACGCGGTAATGCCGGAGGAGCCGTTCGACGGTGTTCCGGTCGGGCAGCAGCATGGGTTCCTCCGTAACGGGCCCGTCTCGTGCGTCGCTCCATGGTGCTCGCGACCGGCCACCCGCGCGACCCGCACGGTCACGTTCCGTGACGCCGGGCGGGCCGAGGTGCGGGGGTCGCCCGGATGGCGGAGGGTCGAAGACATGAACTCTGGTACGCGACTGAGGGTGGTCGTCACCGGCGCCACCGGGAACGTGGGCACCAGCGTGGTGCGGGCACTGGCGCGCGACCCGGGGGTCGGTTCCGTCCTCGGGCTGGCCCGACGGCTGCCCGGCCTCGACCTTCCCGGCGTCGAGTGGGCCGCCGTCGACCTGTCCCTGGACGGCGACGAGCCCCGGCTCGCCCAGCACGTGGCCGACGCCGACGCGGTCGTGCACCTGGCGTGGCGCTTCGGCCCGACGCACGACCCCGTGACGACCTGGCGGACCAACGTACTGGGCACCCTGCGGGTCCTGGACGCGGTCGCGGCGGCGCACGTCCCCGCGCTGGTGTGCGCCTCCTCGGTGGGGGCGTACTCCCCCGGCCCCGAGAGCGGCGCGCCGGTCTCCGAGGCCTGGCCGACGCACGGCTGGCCGGGCGCCGCCTACAGCCGGGAGAAGGCGTACCTGGAACGGGCCCTGGACACCTTCGAGCGCGACCACCCGCAGACCCGGGTGGTGCGGATGCGGCCGGCGTTCCTCTTCAAGGAGGAGTCGGCGAGCGAGCAGCGCAGGATCTTCGCCGGCCGGTTCCTGCCCGGCCAGCTGGTCCGCCCCGACCTGCTCCCGCTGCTGCCGGAGCCCTCCGGCCTCCGCTTCCAGGTCCTGCACACCGACGACGCCGCCGACGCCTACACCCGGGCGGTGCTCCGGGACGTGCGGGGCGCGTACAACCTGGCCGCGGACCCGGTGGTGGACGCGGCGCTGCTCGGCGAGATGTTCGGAGCCCGGCCGGTGAAGGTCCCGGCGGGCGCGGTCCGCGGCGCCCTCGCGGCCGCCTGGCACCTGCGCCTCGCCCCCGCCTCCCCCGGCCTCTTCGACCTCCTGCGCCACCTCCCGGTGATGTCCACGGACCGGGCGCGCGAAGAGCTCGGCTGGGAGCCCGCGGCGTCGTCGGTGGAGGCCCTGGAGGCCTTCCTGCGCGGGGTGCGCTCCGGCGCGGGCGACGACACGGCGCCCCTGGCCGGGCGCCGCGTCGCCTGACGGCCCGCCCCCTCAGCGGCCGGTGCCGGCCGCGCCCCAGTCGACGATCGGGATGGCCGCGCCGGCCGCCTCCCGCCCCTTGCAGTGGGCGCGGTGCCGGCGGAGGACGGCGGCCACGTCGAGGTGGCGGGCGAACACCGGCTGGGCGGCGAGCCGTTGGGCGTACGCCCAGAGGTCACGGTGGGCGGCGACGCGGCGCAGGGCCTCCGCGTCGAGGTGCCAGCGGTGCACGGTGTCCAGCTGCACCAGGGCCCCCCACACGTGCACGTCGGCGAGGGTCGGGGCGTGCCCGAGGACGTAGGGCCGTCCGGCGAGCCGCGCGTCGAGCCCGCCCAGCGCCGCGAAGAGCGCGCCGAGCGCGTCCTCCGCCTCCCGCCGGGCGCCGGCCTCCGGGTCGAGCCCGAGCTCGCCCGCGCGCTGCGCGGCCCGGTGGATGCCGTCCGCGCAGAGCGCGGCGACGGCGTCGATCTCCTCCCGGTGCCCCTCCGGCAGCAGGTCGGGGCCGTCGCCCCGGAAGCGGAGGGCGAGGTCGCGGAGGATGTCGGGGACATGGGTGCTGACGATCCGTCCGGTCCACATGTCGCCGAGCACGGGGGCGGCGGCGGGACCGGTGTAGAGGTGGGCGCTGGCTTCGTACAGCGGCCGGAGCACGGTGTACGAACCGTCCGGGGCGTCGGGCAGCTCGGGCAGGAGCCGCAGCGGCAGCGTGGTGTCCAGGCCCAGGAGTCCGTGGGTGACGGCGATGCTCAGACAGTCGGGGTCGGCCGGGGCGACGTGGAGGCGATAGCGGTACGGCACGGCGTAGTGGCCGCTCGCCGCGTCGCGGCCGATCCGCCCCCGGAAGGCGGGCGAAGCGGAGGCGGGCAGCAGCGAGGACGGGACGACGACGGACATGGTGCTCCCAGGGTTGGCTCGGCGCTGGGTCCGGACGGGCGTGCTCCACGGCAGGCGGGAACGCCCGTGCGGCGGCAGCGGAGTGACGGGAAGGCGGTACGAGGGGGCCGGCCGGACGGGACCGACCCGGCCCCCGGCCCGGAGCGCGGTCAGGCCGCGCTGCACACCCGCAGCAGGTCGATGTGACGGCGCGAGGTGAGGACCAGGGGGCGCGGCAGGGCCCGGGACGGAAGGAGCCGCAGGGGCCTCGACGGAAGGGACCGCAGGGGCCGCGAGGGAGGGGACGGGAGGGGACGGGCCGGATGCGGACCGGCCCCGTCGAACCCGTCGCCGTCTCGCATGATTCCCTACCCGTCCGCTCGGATTCCTCTCCCGAGTGTCGGGCGGCCCGAGGACGCCGTCAAGGGCGCGGACAGGACGTACGGGCGCGCCCCGCCCCCGCCCCGGGACTTGCCCCCCGGGACCGGTCCGTCCGACGGCCGGACGGCGCTCCCCGCGCCCCGCACGGGCGGAGTCGCGGCCCGGCCGCGGGCGTCCGGCGCCTCTCGGAGCCGTACGGAATAATGCGCCGCATGCGCATTTCAGCCAGGGCCGACTACGCCGTGCGGGCCGCCCTCCAGCTCGCGGCCGCCCGGGACGCGGGGCCGTTGAAGGCCGAGGCGATCGCCGAGGGACAGGGCATCTCGCACAAGTTCCTGGAGGGCATCCTGGGGGACATGCGCAAGGGCGGGCTCGTGGAGAGCCAGCGCGGCGGGCGGGGCGGCTACTGGCTCGCGCGCCCCGCCGAGACCATCTCGGTCGCGGACGTCATCCGCTGCGTGGACGGCCCCCTGGTCTCGGTGCGCGGCGAGCGCCCGCCGGACCTGGCCTACACGGGCCCCGCCGAGTCCCTGCTGCCGCTGTGGATCGCCCTGCGCGCCAGCGTCCGCGAGGTACTGGGCGTCTCGCTCGCGGAGGTCGCCTCGGCACACCTGCCGGCCGGGATCACGGCCCGGGCGGACGACCCGGAGGCGTGGACCAACCCCTGACCGCCCTCACGTCAACCCCGTCCCACCTGCGGCGACTTGACGCCATCTCACAGAACGAAACACCCTCATCCACATAGCGGACGCCTCTTGGGGCCCCGGGCCTCGCTCTGCCACTATCCCTAGTGATTCAGTGGGATTACTGGAGGGCGGGCGGGGTGGGATGAGCACACAGCAGACGGGGCCGAGGGACGACACGCTCTGGCGGCGGGTCGTGCGGGAACTCGCCGACGACCTGGCCGTCGACGCGCACGCCCGCGACCGGGCCGGGAAGAGCCCCGGCGACGAGGTCGAACGCCTCCAGGAGGCGGGCCTCCCCGCCTTCCTGACGGCGGCGGACCCGGACCCGACGCTCGGCGGAGGCGGCCACGGCGCCGACCTGCGGACCGCGTGTTCCGCCGTGCGGGAGCTCTCCGCCGCCGACAGCTCGGTCGGCGAGCTCCTCGCCCACCACTACGCCCTGTCCTGGACGAGCCGCTTCCTCGCGGGCCCCTCGGGGCGGGCCGGAGAAACCTTCCCTCGCCTCGACGCCCGCACCGCCGCCGAGGGCTGGCTGCTCGCCGGCTCGGCCGAGCCCCCGTCGGCCCGCACCGCCCCCGGCCTCACCCTCACCCGCGCCGACCGCGGCGGCTGGCTCCTCGACGGCCGCCGCGCCTTCGACTCCGCCGTGACCGTCGCCGACCGGCTCGTGGTCGCCGCCCGCCCGGCGGGCACCGGCGACCTGCTGGTCGTGCTGGTGGACCCGGCACACCCGGGGGTCTTCGCCGACCCGGCGCCGGACCGGGTCGGGCAGCGCCTGGCCGGCGCCGGCACGGTCGTCTTCGACCACGTCCCCGTCCCCCGGACCCGGGTCCTCGGCACCCTCCCCGCCGACGAACACGCGATCGCCCCCTTCACCACGCTCGCCCCGCTGGTGCTCAGGCTGCTGCTGGTGCACGTGGCGCTCGGCATCGCGGAGGGCGCGCTCGCCGAGGCCCGGGACGTGAACCGGTCGGCCCTCGCCCCGGAGCGATCACCCGCGCCGCGTGACGCCGCACCGGCCCACGGCCCGGGGACCCGCGGCCGGTCGGCCCGCGGGCCGGCGGACCACGGACCGACGGACCACCGGCTGACGGACCACGGGCTGTCGGACCACGGCCTTCCCGAACAGGGCGACGACCCGTACCTGCTGCTCTCCTACGGCGAACTGGCCACCGCCGCCCACACCGCCGCCGCCGTCGCCGAGCGCGCCACCGACGCCCTCGCGCACGGCCTGCGCTCCGGCTGGACGCTCGGCTTCGAGGAGCGCGCCGACCTCGCGGTCCTGGTGGCCGCCGCCGAGACCGTCACCGGCCGGACGGCCGTCCAGCTGACCACCCGCATCCTGGAACTCGTCGAGGGCGCCCCGCCCGCCGCCCCGGGCGCCGGGGGCGGCGGCCCCGGCTTCGACCGCTTCTGGCGCAACGCCCGCGCCCTCACCGCCCGCACCCGCCCCGCCCACCGGCTCCGCGACATCGGCGACCACTACCTCAACAACACCCACACCCGGCTGGCCCGCAGCGCCTGACCCCCGGGACGGACGGTCCGGCATGTCGGGACCTCCGTCCCTCACCTCCGACGGCCGATGGGCCCAAGCTGGGGGGTGAGGAGGGACCGGCCGCCGGGCCGGACCCGTCGCCCGCCGTCAGGGAGGACGTCAGATGAGTCGCGAGGCCCAGGAGTTCCGTGCCGGGACGGAGATCGTGGCCGGGGTGGACGGATCGCCGGAGAGTCTCGCCGCCGCGGAGTGGGCGGCGCGGGAGGCCGGGCACCGGGGCGTCGCGCTGCGGCTCGCGCACGCGTGGCGGTGGGAACCGCTCGACCTGCCGCTGGTCCAGGACCGGGACGCCCAGGAGCGGGCCGCCGAGGAGGTGGTGCGGGCGGCCGAGGCGGAGATCGCGGAGCGGTACCCGGACGTCACGGTCACCGCCGAGGTGCTGACGGACACGCCGGTCGCGGCGCTCCTCGAAGCGCAGGAGCGGGCCGGGATGCTGGTCCTCGGCTCGCGCGGGCACGGGGCGGTGGCCGGCTTCCTGCTCGGCTCGTACGGCATGCAGATCATCGCCGCGGCGACCCGGCCGGTCGTCGCCGTCCGCGCCCGTGACGACCGGGCCGCCGAACCGCCCACGGGCGAGATCCTGGTGGGCCAGCAGGGCAGCCCGGAGGACTGCGAGGCGGTGCTGCGCTTCGCCTTCGAGACGGCCGACGCCCGGGGCGCGGCCATCCGCGCCGTGCGCGCCTGGAGCCTGCCTTCGCTCTACGCCTTCAGCCCGACCTCCATGCGGCTCGCCGACGACGCCGGCGGCCTGGTGCCCTTCGAGGAGAAGGCGCTCCGCGAGGCCCTGGCCCCCTGGCGCGAGCGCTATCCGCACGTGCCGGTGACCGAACACGTCGAACTCGGCAGCGCCGGCCAGGTCCTCCTCACCACCTCCGGGGCCGCACAGCTCCTCGTGGTCGGCCGCCGCGCCAAGCGCGGCGCCCTGGGCCGGCGGATCGGCTCGGTGGCCCACGCGGCCCTCCACCTGGCCCCGTGCCCGGTGGCCGTGATCCCCCAGGGCTGAGGGCCGGGAGCACCGTACCCGCCGGGCCGCCGTGTCAAGCCGGTGCGGCGGGTCGGCACGCGGAGTTGACTCTCCCGGTTGACGGCGGGTGTCGGGGCGGCGGCGGGCGGAAAGCCTTGACCCCGTCGCCCCGGGGCCCGGACGGGCCCGGACCGGACGGCGGCGCAGGCCAGAGAGCGGAGCTCCATGCGGTACGACGGTCCCGACCCTTCCGACCCCTTCGCACACCCCCGCCCCGGCAACCCCCCGTCCGGCCGACACCGCCGCGGCGGACCGGTCCGCCGCCGCGCGCTCCCCCGGCCGGGCTTCGCCGCGTCGGTCCTCGCCGCGGGCACCACGGCCGCCGTCCTCACCGTCCTCCTCGGCCTGTACGCGGCCCTCCCGTCCCCTCCGCCCGCCCCGCGCGCGGCCAGGCCCCCCGCCCCCCAGGCCCCGCCCCCGTCCCGCCCCGTCCCGCCCCCCGCCTCGCCCCAGGTCGGCGCCGGGGCGCGGGACGGGGCGGCCCACGACGGGCTCGCGCCGCAGACCGGGGCCGCCCTCGCCGCGCCGGTGAGCGCGCGGGCCCGCTCCTCCCGTTACGTCCAGGACGTCATCGCCCTCGCCAACGCCGAGCGGGACAGGGCGGGGTGCGGGCCGCTGCGGGCCGAGGCCCGGCTCGCCAAGGCCGCCCAGAGGCACGCCGACGACATGGCGGCGCGCGACTACTACGCGCACGACGACCCCGAGGGGCGGGACGGCGGCGACCGGATCAGCGCCACCGGCTACAGCTGGTCCGCGTGGGGCGAGAACATCCACAAGGGGCCGAAGACCCCCCAGCGGGCGATGGACGACTGGATGGACAGCCCGGCTCACCGGGCGAACATCCTCAACTGCTCGTTCCACGACATCGGCGTCGGCGTGACCCTCACCGCCGACGGGCCGTGGTGGGTGCAGGACTTCGGCACCCAGGGCTGACGCGCGGCCGGCCCGGCGGACGGCCGGTCCGGTGCACGCGGGGCCGGGGTGCGCGGGGCCGGGTCCGTGCGGTCCGGGTCCGTGCGGGTTCAGTTCGCGGGCGCGGCCAGTTTCTGCACCCAGACCGTGCCGCGCGGGCCGGGGGCCGCGGCCACGCCGGTGTCGCGGTAGGCGCAGTCGAGCATGTTGCGCGCGTGCCCGGCGTCGTCCCGCCAGCCGGCGACGACGGAGGCCGGGTCCCGCTGCCCCTCGGCCAGGTTCTCCGCCCAGGCCGACCAGCGGTAACCGGCCTCGGTCATGCGGGTGTCCGCGAACTCGCCCTCGGGGCTGGCGTGGCCGTAATAGCCGCGGGCCGTCATGTCCCGGGCGTAGGCGCGCGCGGCGGCCGTCAGCCGGGGATCGGTGCGCAGCGGGTCGCAACCGGCGTCCGCCCGGAGCCGGTTGACCAGTTCCGTGACCCGCTCCCCCGGGTCGGCCGGGGGCGGTGCGGTGGTGCGGGTCGGGGCGGGCGCGGTGGTGGTGGGCGTACGGGTGGGCGGCGCCGGGCGGGTGGCCGCGGCGGTGACGGTGCTCGCGGTGGGGGTGGCCGGGGGCGTCGGCGTGGGGGTGGTGGCGGGCGGTGCGGCGACGGGCCGGGGCGCGGGAGGGGGCTCGGGCGCCTCGGGGAGCGTGAGCACGAGCGCGCCGAGGACGGCGACGGCCGCGGCCCCGGCCCCGGCGACCCCGGCGCGGCGCCCGGTGGACCAGTACGGCGCGGCGTGAGCCCCCGCCGACTCCGCCCCGCCGACCGACTCCGCCCCTCCGACCGGCTGCGGCCCGCCGACCGGCTGCGGCCCGCCGACCGGCTGCGCCGCTCCCGCCGGTTCCGTCGGGCCCGAGCCCATCGGTTCCGCCGGGCCCCCTGGTTCCGTCGGGCCCAGCGGTTCCGCCGCTCCCGCCGGCTGTGCCGCGAGGGCCGGGGTCGTACCGGCGTCGAGGAGGGCACCGGCGACGGGCGGGACCAGGCCGATGCCGACGAGGAGGCCTTCGACGGGGGCGAGCCCCCGGCGGGCGCGTCCGGTCGCGCAGCCTCGGCAGTCGCGCAGGTGGCGGGCTATGCGTTTGCGCCACAGCGGGGAGGGGCGGCCGTCCCAGGGGGCGAGGGTGGCGGCGAGGTCGGGGCAGCGGGGCTCGGCGTCGAGGGCGCCGACGACGGCCCGGCCGGTCTCCAGGCGTTCCCTCATCCGCTGGACGCGGACGGCGGTGTGCGCCGGGGGCAGGCCGAGGGCCTCGGCGAGTTCGGCGCGGGTGAGTTCGCCGGCGGCCTCCAGCCACCACAGGGAGAGCAGCTCGCGGTCCTCCTCGTCGAGCCAGCGGGTGGCGCGGGCGACGTCGCGGCGCTGTCCGGTCAGGCCGAGGCGGAGGATGGTGAGGTCGGTGAAGTCGCCGGCCGGGTCGGCGAGGTCGACGGCCCGGTCGAGGCCGGGCACGGGTGCCTGGCGGCGTTCCCGCCAGCGGCGGCGCACCCCGTTCATGGCGATGGCGACGAGCCAGGACCGGAAGCGCTCCGGGTCGCGCAGCCCGGGCAGCCCGTCGAGGGCCCGGACCAGGGTCTCCTGCACGATGTCGTCGGTGTCGGCGTGGCCGTCGAGGGCCCGCCCCACCACGTTGTGGACGAGCGGCAGGCAGGCGCGTACCAGTTCGTCCCTGGCGTGCGGATCGCCCGCGCGCGCCGCCTCCACCAGGGCGGTGGTGCGCTGCTCGTCGCTGTGCATGGATGGTGCTCCCTCGTGCCCGGTCCTGGTCCCCGTCCTGCTGGAGACGCGCGGGGCCGGGTGGGGATAACACTTTTTCCGGCCGGGGATCCGGCCTGGTTCGGGCCTGTGGTCGTCCGGCCGGCTAGCCGGTCGGATGGGGCAGGCGGGGGACGGTGGCCCCGGCGCCCTCCCTCACTGCCTCCACGACGGCGTCGTGGAGTTCACGGCTCTCCTCCTCCGAGGAACAGGGGACGGGACTTCCCGACATGGTGAACCAGTCGGAGGCGCCGCTGTACTGCACGGCCACGCGTGCCTCACCGTCGACGAAGGTCGTGTGCACGGTCAGATCTCCCGTGACGATTCCGCCCTCGACGGTCAGCACCCCACCACGCCCGGTGTAGACACCGGCGGTCGTCCAAGATGCCCAGCTCATGCCCTCCAGGGTCACACCCGGATGGCGTACGCGCCACCGACGCGACCGCCCCGACCGGAATCGCTCCGGCCGGGGCGGTACGCGTCGGCCTCCGGATCAGGCGAGGGACGCGACGGCCTCGTTGAACGTGGCGGACGGGCGCATCACGGCCGCGGCCTTGGCCGGGTCGGGCTGGTAGTAGCCGCCGATCTCGGCCGGGGAGCCCTGGACGGCGTTCAGCTCGTCGACGATCTTCGTCTCGTTCGCCGCGAGGGTCTCGGCGAGCGGGGCGAACGCCTTGGCGAGCTCGGCGTCCTCGGTCTGCGCGGCCAGCTCCTGGGCCCAGTACAGGGACAGGTAGAAGTGGCTGCCGCGGTTGTCGATGCCGCCGAGGCGACGGGTCGGCGACTTGTCCTCGTTGAGGAAGGTGCCGGTGGCGCGGTCCAGGGTGTCCGCGAGGACCTGGGCGCGGGCGTTGCCCGTGGTGGTGGCCAGGTGCTCGAAGGAGGCGGCCAGCGCGAAGAACTCGCCGAGCGAGTCCCAGCGGAGGTAGTTCTCCTTGACGAGCTGCTGGACGTGCTTCGGGGCGGAGCCTCCGGCGCCGGTCTCGAAGAGGCCGCCGCCCGCCATGAGCGGGACGACCGACAGCATCTTGGCGCTGGTGCCCAGCTCCAGGATGGGGAAGAGGTCGGTCAGGTAGTCGCGGAGGACGTTGCCCGTGACGGAGATGGTGTCCTCGCCGCGGCGGATGCGCTCCAGGGAGAACTTCGTCGCCTCGATCGGGGACAGGATCCGGATGTCCAGGCCCTCGGTGTCGTGCTCCGGCAGGTACTGCTCCACCTTGGCGATGAGCCGCGCGTCGTGGGCGCGGTTCTCGTCCAGCCAGAAGACGGCCGGGGCGCCGGTGGCGCGGGCGCGGGTGACGGCGAGCTTGACCCAGTCCTGGATCGGGAGGTCCTTGGTCTGGCAGGCGCGGAAGATGTCGCCCTCGGCGACCTCCTGCTCCAGGAGGACGGTGCCCTCGGAGTCGACGAGGCGGACGGTGCCGGCCTGCGCGATCTCGAAGGTCTTGTCGTGGGAGCCGTACTCCTCGGCCTTCTGCGCCATGAGGCCGACGTTCGGGACGGAACCCATGGTGGCCGGGTCGAAGGCGCCGTGGAGGCGGCAGTCCTCGATGACGGCCTGGTAGACGCCGGAGTAGCTGTGGTCCGGCAGGACCGCGAGGGTGTCGGCCTCCTGGCCGTCCGGGCCCCACATGTGGCCGGAGGTGCGGATCATGGCCGGCATCGAGGCGTCGACGATGACGTCGGACGGCACGTGCAGGTTGGTGATGCCCTTGTCGGAGTCGACCATGGCGAGGGCGGGGCCCTCGGCGATCTCGGCGTCGAAGGAGGCCTTGATCTCGTCGCCGTTCGGGAGGGCGGCGAGGCCGTTCAGGACGGTGCCCAGACCGTCGTTGGCGGAGAGGCCGGCGGCGGCGAGGGTCTCGCCGTACTGCGCGAAGGTCTTCGGGAAGAAGGCGCGCACGACGTGGCCGAAGACGATCGGGTCGGAGACCTTCATCATCGTGGCCTTGAGGTGCACGGAGAAGAGCACGTCCTCGGCCTTGGCGCGGGCGACCTGCTCGCTGAGGAAGGTGCGCAGGGCGGCGGCGCGCATGACGGCGGCGTCGACGACCTCGCCGGCGATGACCTTGAGCGGCGCGCGCAGCTCGGAGGTGGTGCCGTCGGCGGCGGTGAACTCGAAGCGCAGGGTGTCGTCCGCGGCGATGACGACGGACTTCTCCGAGGAGGCGAAGTCGTTCTCGCTCATGGTGGCGACGTTGGTCTTGGACTCGGGGGTCCAGGCGCCCATGCGGTGCGGGTGGTTCTTGGCGTAGTTCTTGACCGAGCCGGGGGCGCGGCGGTCGGAGTTGCCCTCGCGCAGGACCGGGTTGACGGCCGATCCCTTGATCTTGTCGTAGCGGGCGCGGACGTCCGCGTCCTGCTCCGTCTTCGGGTCGTCCGGGTAGTCCGGGAGGGCGTAGCCCTGGGCCTGGAGCTCGGCGACCGCGGCCTTCAGCTGCGGGATCGAGGCCGAGACGTTCGGCAGCTTGATGATGTTGGCCTCGGCGGTCTTGGCCAGCTCACCCAGTTCGGCGAGGGCGTCGCCGATGCGCTGCTCCTCCTGGAGGAACTCGGGGAAGCTCGCGATGATGCGGCCCGCGAGCGAGATGTCACGCGTCTCGACCGTGACACCTGCCGTGGAGGCGTACGCCTGGATCACGGGCAGGAACGAGTACGTCGCCAGGGCAGGCGCCTCGTCGGTGTGGGTGTAGATGATGGTCGAGTCAGTCACCAGGTGCTCCGCTCCACGTCTGCGTATGCGAGATTGCTCGACATCAAGATATCTCGTGATCGTGGTTCTCCGTAAAGGGCCCCACGAGCTCACCTTGGTCGGGGGCTCCGGAGTCCTCCACGAAGGGGCCGCCGAGCCGGTACGGGGCGGGGCCGCCGTCCAGGTCGACGTGGCGGACGAGGGCGAGCAGGACGAGCCCGGCGGCGGCGCCGACCCCGGCGGCGAGGGCCTGGCCGCAGCGGTGCGCCAGCCGGAGCTCCGCGGGGTCGTACGGGGCGGTGGCGGGCAGTCCGAGGGTGTCGCCGAGGAGTACGAATCCGGCCACCAGCCCGCCGGCGGCGACCAGCGCGAGCGGCAGGGTGGCCGGGAGGCCGCGCAGGACGGTGCCGTGGCGGCTGCCGGGGCGGACCTTGCCGCGGCGGGCGAGGAGGGCGATCAGCCCGCACTGGACGGCGAGGGCGAGCAGCGCGGCGGCCATGACGTCGCCCGGGCGGTGGTCGCCCGCGGCGATCGAGTAGGCCCCGAGGGCGACGGCCCACAGGGTGGCGGCGCCGACGACGAGCTCCCGGGAGCGCCGGGGCACGACCAGGGGGAGGGCGAAGGCGACCCCGAAGGCCAGGGTGGCGGTGGCGCTGGGGAAGCCGCTGGGCAGGAGCGCCCCGGCGGCTTCGGCGAGCCGGGGGCGGGGGGCGTACAGCTGGAGGAGTCCGGTGACGGCCAGGGCCACGGCGACGGCTCCCGCGGCGGCGCCGGCGAGCGTGTACCGCTTGCGCACCACGCCGAGGCCGACGAGGAGGACGCAGGCGAGGACGAGGGAGAGGGTGGCCGCTCCGGCCAGGGAGGGGTGGTCGCGCAGGAAGGCGGCGACCCGGGTGTCGGCGCGCCGGCCGGTGACGGCGGCGTCGCCCCAGCGGCGGCCGGTCGCGGTGAGCACGAGCCCGGCGTAGACGAGCGTGAGCAGCAGGACGGCCCCGAGGCAGGCCCGCCGGGTCCGGGTGCGGACGCGGGTGCTGAAGGAGTCCGCGGCCTCGCCGGCCACGGCGGCGTACCACCAGGTGCCACCGGTCTTCGGCGGCCTCGGGGAGCCGCCTGTGCGCCTGTCGTAGGGAGCCATGACCCGATTCGAACCCACGCGCGGCCCGGGCGCCCGCTGGGCTCACCCGAACGACACGCCGGGGCGGGGATCCCGTTTCCCGGGATCCCGTGTCAGTCGCGGGCGCGGCCGAGCTGGGAGACGAGGAGGAGGACGAGGGCGGCGAGCAGGGAGAGCACCGAGACGAGGCCGAGGGCCGAGCTCGCGGCGGGCTCGCCGGCGAAGCCCCCGGCGCTCTGGAGGGCGAAGGATCCGGCCATGATCACCTGGGCCCAGCCGTAGAGGGCGACCCGGCGGACCCGGTGGCGGAGCCAGGGCGGGACGAAGCCGGTGCGCAGGGTGGCGATGCCGCCGACGGCGAGGAGGAGCGCGAACGCCCCCGGAACGACGTACCAGTCCATGGGGATCCCCCGGTCGTCGCCGGCCCGGTGCCGGCGTCGGCGTGATCATGCCACGCGGGGGTGAACCGGGCGGGCCGTCAGGAGGAGGCGCGGACGACGAGTTCGGTGGGGAGCATCCGGCGGGGCTGGTCGTCGGGCTCGCTCGGGCAGGCGATCTCGGCGAGGAGCAGCCGGGCCATGCTGCGGCCCATCTCCTCGATGGGCTGGCGGACGCTGGTGAGCGGCGGGTCCATGAGGCGGGCGACGGCGGAGTCGTCGACGCCGACGAGGGCGACGTCCTCGGGGACCCGGCGGCCCGCCTCGCGCAGCACGGCCCGGGCGCCGGCCGCCATCACGTCGGAGGCGGCGAAGACGGCGTCGAGGTCCGGGGCGCGGTCCAGGAGTTCGCGCATGGCACGGCGGCCGCCCTCCTCGGTGAAGTCGCCGGTGGCGACGAGGGCGTCGTCGGCGGGGAGGCCGGCCTCGTCGAGGCCCTCGCGGTAGCCGTCGAGGCGGCAGCGGGCGCCGTACATGTCGAGGGGGCCGGTGACGGTGGCGATGCGCCGCCGGCCGCCGGCGGCGAGGTGGGCGACGGCGGTGCGGCCGGCGCCGGTGTTGTCGGAGTCGACGAAGGCGACGGGCTCGTCGGCGCGGCGGCGGCCGTTGAGCACGGCGGGCAGGCCGAGGGCGCGGACCTGGTCGGGCAGCGGGTCGTCGGCGTGCACGGAGACGAGCAGGACGCCGTCGACGCGCTGGGCGGCGAGGTACTGCTCGAAGCGCTGCCGCTCCTGGTCGCTGCGGATCAGGGTGAGCAGCAACTGCTTGTCGGCGGCGGCGAGTTCGCTGCTGACGCCGCGGATGATGTCGAGGAAGTACGGTTCGGCGAAGAGCCGGGCCTCGGTCTCGGGGACGACGAGGGCGATGGCGTCGGTGCGGCTGCCGGCCAGCGCGCGGGCGGCCCGGTTGGGGACGTAGCCGAGTTCGGCGACGGCCTTCTCGACGGCCGCCTTGGCCTGTTCGCTCACCTTCGGGGAGCCGTTGATGACCCGGGAGACGGTGCCGCGGCCGACTCCGGCCCGGGCCGCGACCTCCTCCAGGGTGGGCCTGCCGGTCTGTCGCCCGCTCACCGCCATGTGCCGCTTCTCCCCTCGGCCCCGGGACGCCGCCCGGCCGTACTGTGCGGCGAACCTATCAGGCGGTCGGGCGGCTCCCGGCGGGATCAGGCGCCGGTGGGCGCGAGCTCCGCCATCGGGCCCCAGCCCGGCTGCTCCGTCCGGACGTTGACGATCTCGGGGGTGGCGGCGACGGCTCCGGCCATGGCGGCGAGTCCGGCGGCGAAGTGGTCGGAGGCGACGTGGACGGCACCGGCCTCGTCGTCGGCGAAGCCCTCCAGGAGGGTGTAGACGTTCGGGTCGTCGACACCTCGGGACCAGTCGAAGAAGAGGTTGCCCGGCTCCTCGCGGGTGGCGCGGGTGAAGTCGGCGACCAGGTCGGGCCACTGGTCGGCGAGGTCGGGACGGACGGTGAAGCGGACGGCGATGAAGATCATGCCGTCAGGCTGCGCCGGCCGGCCGGGCCCGGGCCAGACGGACGGCTCAGGATTCCGGCAGGGCCGGAAAGTCCGGCACCGCGCGGGCCAGGGCGGCCCGGACGGCGCCCTGGCGTCGGGCGAGGTCCGCGGTGGGCAGGGAGACGGAGAGGGCGTGCACGATGCCGTCGCCCCGGTCGGGCACCGCGACGGCGAGGCACGTGTACGCGAGGTCGGCCTCGCCGACGGAGACGGCGTAGCCCTGGCCCCGGACGGTGGCCATCTCGGCCTCGAAGCGCTCGGCGCCGGTGATGGTCCGCTCGGTGAACCGGGCCATGCCGTGTTCGGCGAGATAGCGGCGGCGCCGGGCCCTCGGCAGCGCGGCGAGCAGCGCCTTGCCGTGCGCGGTGGCGTGCGCGCGGGCCTCCGGGCCCGGGGTGAAGGGGTGGGCGGTGTCGGTGACGGGCGCGGTGGTGTCGACGACGGTGATCAGGCCGTCGCGGTAGGCCGTGTGGTACGCCTCCGCGCCGGTCGCCCGGCGCAGCCGCCCGAGGAGTTCGCCGGTGGGGGCGCCGAGTCCGTGGTGGCGGAGGTGGGCGCGGTGCAGGGCCGGGACGCGGGGGCCGGGGGCGTACCCCTCGGCGGTGCGCACGAGGTGGCCGCGGTCCAGCAGCGGGCCGGTCAGGTGGTAAACGGTCGACAGCGCGCAGCCGAGCGCCCGGGCCAGCGCCTTGGCGCCCACGGGCCGTCCGGCGTCCGCGACGAGGTCGAGCAGGTCGAGCGCCCGCTCCACCGAGCGGGGCCCGGTCCCGGGGGCGCGGAGCGGATCGACGGGCGACTCGTGGCGCGGGAACGGTTCGTCGGCGGGCATCCGGCCAGGGTAGCGGCGAGACCCCGGGGGGGGCGGGCGCGGCGGGCCTGGGGGGTGGCCCGGGCGCGAGCCCGGAGGCGGCGGGCCGGGTGCGAGCCCGGGTGCGGCGGGCCGGGCGCGAGCCCGGGGTGCGGCGGGCCTGAGGGTGGCAGGCCTGGGGGCCCCGGTGCGGCGTGACGCGGGGGTGCGGCAGGCCGGGGGCGGCAGCCCGGGTGCACCGTGGGTGGCGGGGCGGTTTCGGGGTGGCATCGCCGCAGGTCATCGCCACTTTATGTGCATTTGACACTCTTTCGGCGTACCGTCGTGGGGATTCCCCTGTCCCCGACGCCCCGGGAGAGCGCGTGCCCCGCCCCAGGACCGACCATGCCCCGACGCCCGCCGCCGGTAACCGCCCACGGTGGCGGACGGCCGCGATCGCGACGGGCGTCGTCGCCGTGGCGGCGGGCGGTCTCTACGTGGCCGGCCTGGTGAGCACCGGCGACGACATATCCGCCGGCACCCGGGTCGGCGGCGTCGACATAGGCGGCCTGAGCAAGGCCGAGGCGGCCGAGCGGCTGCGGGCGCAGGCCCCGGCGGCGTGGACGGCGCCGATCGCGGTGAAGGTCGGCGAGCGCACCGAGAGCGTGGCCCCGGCGGCGGCCGGACTGACGGTCGACGCGGAGGCGACGGCCGACCGGGCCGCCGACCCGTCCCGCGACCCGTTCACCGTCATCGGCCGTCTCTTCTCCTCCGGCGACCGCGAGATCGAGCCGGTCCTCGCCCACGACGCGGCGAAGACCGGCGCGGCCGTCGCCGCGCTGGCGAAGGAGAACGACCGGGCCGTCAAGGAGGGCTCGGTCTCCTTCCGGAACGGCGAGGCCGTCTCCACCCGGCCCGTCACCGGGCAGAAGCTGGACACCGCGAAGGCCGCCGAGGCCCTCACGGCCGCCTACCCGGCCGCCCCCGGCGCGGCCGCCGTCACCCTGCCGGTGTCGGTGACCGAGCCGAAGCTCGCCGCCGCCGAGCTGACCCGTTTCCTCGACTCCTACGCGCGGCCGGCCGTCTCCGGACCGGTGACGCTCTCCGTGGGCGACCAGCGGCTGCGGATCTCCCCCGAGACCCTGGGCGACCACCTGACCGTGCGGAACGAGGACGGCCGGCTGGCCGGTTCCCTCGACTCCACCGCGCTGCTGCGCGACCCGGACGTGGCCCGCCCGCTCGCCGCCATGACGGGCGCGCCGGTGGAGGGGACCCTCGGCGTGCGGGACGGCAGGGTCGTCGTCGTGAAGGACGGCAAGCCGGGCCGCGAGGTGACCGAGAAGTCGCTCGCCGCCGCGGTGGACCCGCTGCTGACCCGTACCGGGGAGGCGGCCCGTACCGCCTCCGTGGCCACCAAGGTCACCCAGCCCCAGGTGAGCAACGCCACCCTCGCCTCGCTCGGCATCCAGGAGCAGATGTCGACCTTCACCGTGAACTTCCCCACCGCCCCCTACCGGACGGTGAACATCGGCCGGGCGGCCGAGCTGATCAACGGCTCGCTGGTGCGGCCGGGCGAGGTGTGGAGCTTCAACGAGACGGTCGGCGAGCGCACCGAGGAGAACGGTTTCGTCGACGGCACGATGATCCTCGACGGCCGCTACCAGGAGGCGCCCGGCGGCGGCGTGTCGGCGGTGGCGACCACCATGTTCAACGCGGTCTTCTTCGCCGGCGTGCAGCCGGTCGAGTACGGCGCCCACTCCTTCTACATCGAGCGCTACCCGGCGGGCCGCGAGGCCACCGTCGCCTGGGGCAGCCTGGACCAGAAGTTCCGCAACGACTCCGGCAAGCCGATCTACATCGCGGCGAGCGCCACGGACTCCTCGGTGACCATCACCTTCTACGGCACCAAGAAGTACGACTCCGTGGAGGCGGTGGCCGGCCCGCGCACCGCCATCACCCAGCCGGAGAAGCGCGAGGCCACCGGCGAGAAGTGCGTGCCGCAGGAGCCCCTGGAGGGCTTCGACATCGCGGTCGACCGGGTCTTCAAGAACGGCGGCGAGGAGGTCAAGCGGCAGACCTTCAAGACCCACTACACCCCGCGCGACGAGGTCGTCTGCAACTGACGCCGTCCCGGCCGGAACGGTGTCCTCCCCGCCGCGCGCGGGCATGCATGCCTGGGTGCGGCCGGACCGGGCCGCGCCGACCCCTGCCGGAGGCGTGCCGTGGCGGAGCACAGCGAGGTTCCCCCCTACGCCCGGCTGCTGGCCGGAGCGGTCCAGGCGGGCGTGTGCCCGGGGGCCGTGTGGGCGGTCGGCGGTCCGGCCGGTACGCGCTCCGCCGGCGCGGTCGGCGTCCTCGACCCGGCCCGCCCCGAGGAGCCGGTCCGCCCGAACACGCTCTTCGACGTGGCGAGCCTCACCAAGATCCTCACGGTCTGGGCGGTGACGGGCACCCTGGTCGACGCCGGGAAACTGGACCTGTCGGCGCCGCTCGGCTCCTACTGGCCGGCCGCGGCCGGCCGGCCGGTGGGCGGGGTCACCGCGCGCCACCTGCTCACCCACACGGCCGGGATGCCGCTCCGGGCCAATCTGCGCTTCCTGTACGGCTCCGACCCGCAGGACGTCAGGGACGGGGTCCTCGCCGAGCCGCTGCGGCACCCGCCGGGCGCGGCCGTGGCGTACACCGACCGCGCGGCGCTCGTCCTCGGCTGGCTCGCCGAGCACCTGACCGGCCGGCCGCTGGCCGATCTCGCCCGGGAGCGCGTCTGGGCGCCGCTCGGCATGCGCGACACCCGCTGGGGCCCGCTGCCGCCGGAGGCGGCGGCCCGCTGCGCGCCCACGGAGTACGACGAGGAGACCGGCCGCCACCTGAAGGGCACGGTCCACGACTTCTCCGCCCGCCTCCTCGGCGGGGCCTGCGGGATCGCCGGCGTCTTCACCACGGCCGGCGACACCGGCCGCTTCCTGCGCGGGGTGCTGTCCCCGCCGCCCGGGAGCTTCTCCCCCGCCTGGACGGCCGCCTCCCTCCGCGTCGGCACGGGTCTCCTCGACCCGCCGCGCGGGCTCCTGTGGCACCCGGCGCCGGGCACCGGCCCCGCGGACGACGTGTGGGCCCACTTCGGCTTCACCGGCACCGCGATGTGGGTCTCCCCGGCCCGCGCCCGCTGGGCGGTCCTGCTCACCAACCGGCTGTACGTGACCCGGGACCCGGCTCCGCTGGCGCGGGTCCGCGAGGTGTTCCGGGCGTACGCCTTCGCGTGAGGCCGCGGCAGCGCTGTCGGTGGCGGCCCCTACGGTGCTGCCGTGGCGAACTCCTACACGACGCTGTGGACCAACGACCTCTGCCGGGAGCTGGAGCGCTCCGGGGAGGAGGGCCTGCGGCCGACGATCCTCTTCGGCGGGCCCTTCGGCTCGCAGCCCAGCTTCCTGCGGGCCGGGGTGCGCCCCGGCGACACCGTCTACCCGGTGCGGGCCCACCGCACCCGGCTCCATGTGCTGGGGTCGATGGAGGTGTCCCGCGTCCTCACCCACGAGGAGGCGGGGGCCGAGCTCCATGACGACGACTACGCGAAGCTCCTGTACTGGCGGCGGCTCAAGACCGGTTTCGTGAGCGAGGTGCTGCTCGGCCCGCCGGGCTCCCCGCTCTCCTTCGACACCGTGGTCCCCGGCGACCTGCTGGAGCGGCTGACCTTCACCTCCCGGCGGGGCGAGCGGACCCTGAAGCACGTGGAGGACGGGCGGCTGCTCCGCTCGGCCGGCGTCCAGGGCGTCTACCGGCTCGCGCCCGCGTCGGCGGCGGAGCTGCGGCGGCTGGTCGCGGACCGGTTCAGCGGGCCGGCCGGCCCAGCAGCACCGGCAGCCTCCGGTGGCCGTTGGTGATGAGCGAGGGCATCCGTTCGAGGTCGTCGGCGGGGACGGCGAGCGCCAGGTCGGGGAAGCGGGCGAAGAGGCCGCTCAGGACGGCGGCGACCTCCAGGCGGGCGAGCGGGGCGCCCAGGCAGAAGTGGACGCCGTGGCCGAAGGCGAGGTGGTCCTTGGTGACGCGGGTGAGGTCGAAGGCGTCGGCGGAGGGACCGTGCCAGTCGGGGTGGCGGTTGGCGGCGGCGTAGGAGGCGAGGATGGCCTCGCCCCGGGCGATGACCCGGCCGTCGGGGAGCGGGATGTCGGTGACCGCGAAGCGGAGCGGCAGGTGTTTGACGGCGGGTTCGTGGCGGAGGGTCTCCTCGACGACGTCCTCCCAGCCGACGCGTCCGGCGCGGACGTGGGCGAGCTGGTCGGGGTGGCCGAGGAGGGCGGTGACGGCCTGGTCGATGACGTTGACGGTGGTCTCGTAGCCGGCGCTGATCATGAGGAGGAGGGTGTCGGCGAGTTCGTCCTCGCTCAGCCGGGAGCCGTCGCCCTCCTCGTCGCGGGCGGCGAGGAGGAGGGAGGTCATGTCGTCGCCCGGTTCGGCGCGCTTGGCGGCGATGAAGGCGTGGAAGAGGGCGTAGAGGCGCTCGCTGTTGGCCTGGGCGGCGGCGGTGTCGAGGGTGGTGTCGAAGACGCCGTCGACGAGGGTGCGGAAGGACTCGCGGTCCTTCTCGGGGACGCCGAGGAGCCGCCCGATGACGGCGATGGGCACCGGGTAGGCGAGGCGTTCGCGCAGGTCGACCACGGTGCCGGCGGGGACGGTGGCGAGTGCGTCGAGGAGTCCGGTGACGATCGTGTCGACGTCCCGGCGCAGGGCGGCGACCCGGCGGGCGGAGAAGGCGGGGGCGATGATCCGGCGGAGCCGGGCGTGGTCGGCGCCGTAGGCGGTGAACATGTTGCGGACCGCGACCCAGAGGGCGAGCGGCCAGGTGGGGACGGCCTCCTCGAAGGCGGACCAGTGGCGGCGGGCGTCCTTGGAGACCTCGGGGCTGGTGAGGAGCCGCTTCAGGAGGGCGGGGTCGGAGACGGACCAGGCGCGGACGCCGAGGACGTCGACGGGGGTGGCGGGGCCGCGGGCGCGGAGCCGGGCGTGCTCGGCGTGGGGGTCGGTTCCGGCGGGGTCGAGCACGATCGGTTCGGCGGGGTGCGTCACGGCGGTTCCCTTCGTCGGCGTCGGCTCCCCAGCCTGGAGGGAGCGGCGCGGTCGCGACAGGGCGATGACCGGCCGGTCGGCCGAGAACGAGTGCTCCGCGGGTGTGAGCTCGCGGACACGCGTTCGGCCCCCCTTGCCGGGGTGAAGGAGCAGCGGGTTACCATATGAGCGCCGTCTAGCTCGAAAGATAAATCTTGTGACTGTCAATGATGACTCGTTCACCAGCTGGAAGAACCGTGAGGAGATCGCGGAGTCGATGATCCCGATCATCGGGAAGCTGCACCGGGAGCAGGACGTCACCGTCCTGGTCCACAGCCGCTCCCTGGTGAACAAGTCGGTCGTCAGCATCCTCAAGACGCACCGCTTCGCCCGCCAGATCGCCGGCGAGGAGCTCTCGGTCACCGAGACGCTGCCTTTCCTGCAGACGCTCACCACGCTCGACCTCGGTCCGTCGCAGATCGACATCGGCATGCTCGCCGCCGAGTACAAGGCCGACTCGCGCGGCCTGACGGTCGAGGAGTTCACCGCGGAGGCCGTCGCCGGCGCCACGGGTGCGAACAAGATCGAGCGCCGTGACGGCCGTGACGTCGTCCTCTACGGCTTCGGCCGCATCGGCCGCCTCGTGGCCCGCCTCCTCATCGAGAAGGCCGGTTCGGGCAACGGCCTGCGCCTGCGCGCCATCGTCGTGCGCGGCGGCGGCGAGGCCGACCTCGTCAAGCGCGCCTCCCTGCTGCGCCGGGACTCGATCCACGGCCAGTTCCAGGGCACGATCACGGTCGACGAGGCGAACAGCACCATCGTCGCCAACGGCAACACGATCAAGGTCATCTACGCCAACGACCCCTCCGAGGTCGACTACACGGCGTACGGCATCGAGAACGCCATCCTGATCGACAACACCGGCAAGTGGCGGGACCGCGAGGGCCTCTCCAAGCACCTGCGCCCCGGCATCGACAAGGTCGTCCTGACCGCGCCCGGCAAGGGCGACGTGCCGAACATCGTGCACGGTGTCAACCACGACACGATCAAGCCGGACGAGCAGATCCTCTCCTGCGCCTCCTGCACCACCAACGCCATCGTCCCGCCGCTCAAGGCGATGGACGACGAGTACGGCGTGCTGCGCGGTCACGTGGAGACCGTCCACTCGTTCACGAACGACCAGAACCTGCTGGACAACTACCACAAGGCCGACCGCCGCGGCCGCTCCGCGCCGCTCAACATGGTGATCACCGAGACCGGTGCCGCCTCGGCCGTCGCCAAGGCGCTGCCGGAGCTGAAGGCCCCGATCACGGGCAGCTCGATCCGCGTCCCCGTCCCGGACGTCTCGATCGCCATCCTCAGCCTGCGCCTGGGCCGCGAGACCACCCGCGACGAGGTCCTGGAGTACCTCCGCGACGTCTCGCTGCACTCGCCGCTGAAGCGTCAGATCGACTTCACCACGGCTCCCGACGCCGTCTCGATGGACTTCGTCGGCTCGCGCCACGCCTCCATCGTGGACGCCGGCGCGACCAAGGTCGACGGCGACAACGCGATCCTGTACCTGTGGTACGACAACGAGTTCGGCTACTCCTGCCAGGTCATCCGCGTCGTCCAGCACGTCTCGGGCGTCGAGTACCCGACCTTCCCGGCCCCGGCGGCCTGATCCCCGCCCGCGCCACGCGGAACGGCGCGCCGCACTCCCGGTGGAGTGC
>NZ_JBHTST010000025.1:0-76535 GCF_042794995.1 Streptomyces sp. NPDC056503 | reverse complement strand
CGCGCGCGGCGGGGTGCGGATCGCAACCCCCCCCCCCCCGCGCGCGGGGCGGCGCCTACTCCGCCTCGCGGCGGTGCCGGCCGTGCGGGGCGGAGGAGGGCTCCTCCGCCGGCGCGGCCGAGCCGCGGTGGCGTCCGGCCCCCGTGCCCTGCGCTTCCTCCACGGTCTGCGTGCTGTCGTCCGTCATGGTCGTACTCACCCCGTTGACTTGCCTGTGCGTGCGGTACTGCGGCGGTGAGTCTAACCAGCGGGTTTACGGTCCGTCAGGGGCGCCTGCTGGAGCGGAACCGGCCGGAACGCGCGCGGCCGCGCCTCCTCCGGCGAAGGGCCCGCTTCCGCTTCCGGCTCCTCCGGCACCGTGAGGCCGGCCAGCGCGCACGGCAGCTCCTCCGTCGAGCACGGCAGCCGCAGGACGCCCTCCGGCGACCACGCCCCGGCCCCCGCCACCCACCCGGGCGGTGCCGCCACCTGGTGCATCCGCCGCCCCGAGGGCCGCCACAGCCCCACCCAGCTGCCGCTCGCCGCGTCGATCCGCAGCGCCACCCCGCAGGTCTCCGGCATCAGCACCTGTCCGGGCTGGACCGCGAAGGGCGTCACCGCCGCGTCGTCCAGCCGCAGGCACTCCGGGAAGCGCACCGGCAGCATGCTCCCCAGCACCCCCCAGCCGAGCCGCTCGTGCCCCGGCGAGGGCGCGTCCGAACGGATCAGCAGCAGCCCGCTGTCCGGGTCCGCGAGCAGCAGCCGGTCGTCGCTCGCCTCGGTGATCTGGAGCAGCGGCGACACCTCGCCGCCCCGCTCCAGGTCCACCGCGACCGTCTTCACCGGCCCGTCGCCGAGCCGCCGGTCCAGGGCCAGCATCCGCCCCGTACGGTCGAGCCAGATGCCGCCCGCGCAGTGGCCCGGGATCTCCGCGACCCGCTCCGGGCCGAAGGCCCCGCCCGCCACCAGCCAGAGCGTGGTGGACTCCGGGCCGGTGTGACGCGCGTAGGCGCAGATGCCGTCCGGGGACGGCGGCAGCAGCTCCACCCGCCCGGGCCCGGGCGCCTCCACCGAGCCGAGCCGCAGCTCGCCGGTGCCGGGGCCGGTCGGGTAGAGCAGCGAGAAGGTGTGGCGCCGCCCGTCCACCCGGCGGCACACCAGGACCCGCCCGTCCGCGAGCGGCAGCAGCCGGGTGTCCCTCTCCTCCGGCTGGTCCAGCGGGAGCGGCACCGCGTACGGCTCCGGGCCGTCGAGGGTCCAGCGCTCCGCGTACAGGGCGTCCCCGGAACCCGCGAGCCGGGCCGCGTAGGCGCCGTTCGCCGTGATCGCGAAGCCCGCCGGGGGGTGGACGGCCGTCCCCTGGTGGTCGTCGTCCTCGGCCGTGGTCTCGATGGCACACGCTGTCATCGCCTCGTCACCTCCGGCCACGAAGCTAGTTTTCGCACTTCCAGCCGAACAACACGAGCCCCCGCACTTCACACATAAGGATGGCGGTGCGCCGGTTCGATTGAGCGGAGGGGGCCGATTGTGCTGACGGGGCCAGGGGTACGTAAGGTAAGGCGAACCTAAGCGGATCCTGTGACTCCGCTCGGGAACCCCCGTACCGCCGTCCCACCTCGACGTCCGCCATCGAAGAGGAGCCCTCCCGATGTCCTTCCGCCGCCGCGGCACCGCCGCCGTCGTCGCCCTCGCCGCCGCGCTCTCCCTCGCGGCCTGCGGAGGCGGCGACGACTCGTCCGACGCCGCCAAGAAGGAGGACGGGACGAAGAAGAAGGACGTCGCCGTCGGCGGCAAGGACTTCGGCGACGCCGCCGCCAAGACCGCCGCCCTGGGCACCGACGCCAAGCCCGGCCAGTTCCCCCGCACGCTCACCCACGCCATGGGCGAGAGCGAGCTCAAGGCCGCCCCGAAGCGGGTCGTCGTCCTCGACGTCGGCGAGCTCGACAACGTCGTCTCCCTCGGCGTCCAGCCCGTCGGCTACGCCCCCTCCGAGGGCGACGACGGCATCCCCGGCTACCTCGCCAAGGACGCCGGCAGCCCCACGTCGGTCGGCACCATCAACAACCTCAACCTGGAGGCCATCGCCAACCTCCAGCCCGACCTCATCCTCGGCAGCCAGCTGCGCGCCGCCGACAAGTACGACGAGCTGTCGAAGATCGCGCCGACCGTCTTCTCCATCCGCCCGGGCTTCACCTGGAAGGAGAACTACCTCCTCAACGCCGCCGCGCTCGACAAGACCGCGGAGGCGAAGGAGAAGCTCGCCGCGTACGAGGCCAAGGCCGAGCGGCTCGGCACCGACATCGGCGCGGACAAGCCGACCATCTCGATGGTCCGCTACCTCCCGGGCAAGATCCGCCTCTACGCGAAGGCGTCGTTCATCGGCACCATCCTGGAGGACGCCGGCCTGCCCCGTCCGAAGAACCAGCAGGTGGACGACCTCGCCGTCGAGGTCAGCCCGGAGAAGATCGACCAGGCCGACGCCGACTGGATCTTCACCGGCGTGTACGGCGACGCCAAGGCGACCAAGAAGGACGCCGCCCAGGGCAACCCGCTCTGGAAGAACCTCACGGCCGTCAAGGCCGGCCAGGCCAAGGACGTCCCGGACGAGACCTGGTACCTCGGCCTCGGCGTCACCGCGGCGAACAGCGTCCTCGACGACCTGCGCGCCGACCTGGTGAAGAAGTAGGGGACCGGCCCCCCGGACCGTCCCCGGACCGTCCCCGGACCGTCCCCGGACCGTCCCCGGACTGTTTGCGGGCCGGGACGACGGGCCGGGACGACGGGCGGGCCGGGACGGCGGGCGGGCCCGGACCACGGGCGGAGCCGGACGGCGGGGCACGGAGGGCAGGTAGCCTTTCCTCCGTGCCCCGTCTGTCTGAAGTCATCGCCGAGCTCGACGCCCTCTGGCCGCCCCAGCGGGCGGAGCAGTGGGACGCCGTCGGCACCGTCTGCGGCGACCCCGACGCCGGGGTGACCCGCGTCCTCTTCGCCGTCGACCCCGTCCAGGAGATCGCGGACGAGGCCGTCGCCCTCGGGGCCGACCTGATCGTCACCCACCACCCGCTCTATCTGCGCGGGACGACGACGGTCGCGGCCGGCCACTTCAAGGGCCGCGTCGTGCACACCCTGATCAAGCACGACATCGCCCTGCACGTCGCCCACACCAACGCCGACACCGCCGACCCCGGCGTCTCCGACGCCCTCGCCGGCGCCCTCGACCTGCGCGTCACCGGCCCGCTCGTCCCCGAGAACAACCTCGGCCGGATCTGCGAGCTCGACCACCCCGAGACCCTCGCCGAGTTCGCCGCGCGCGCCGCGAAGCGGCTGCCCGCGACCGCGCAGGGCGTCCGGGTCGCAGGCGACCCCGGCATGACCGTCCGCCGCGTCGCCGTCAGCGGCGGCTCCGGCGACAGCCTCTTCGACGCGGTGCGCGCCGCCGGGGTGGACGCCTTCCTCACCGCGGACCTCCGCCACCACCCCGTCTCCGAGGCCACCCAGCACTCCCCGCTGGGCCTCGTCGACGCCGCCCACTGGGCCACCGAATGGCCCTGGTGCGAGCTGGCCGCAGCCCAGCTCGACGAGATCTCCGACCGCCACGGCTGGGACCTCCGCGTCCACGTCTCGAAGACGGTCACCGACCCCTGGTCCTCCCACCACACTTCCTCTGGAGCCCCCAACTGAACGCCGCGCCCGCCGACCAGATCCGCCTCCTCGACGTCCAGGCCCTGGACGTCCGCCTCCAGCAGCTCGCCCACAAGCGCACGACGCTGCCCGAGCACGCGGAGATCGAGGCGCTGACCAAGGACCTCACCCAGCTGCGCGCCCTGCTCGTCGCCGCGCAGACCGAGGAGAGCGACTGCGCCCGCGAACAGACCAAGGCCGAGCAGGACGTCGACCAGGTCCGCCAGCGCGCCGCCCGCGACCAGCAGCGGCTCGACTCCGGCGCCGTCTCCTCCCCGAAGGACCTGGAGAGCCTCCAGCGCGAGATCACCTCGCTCGCCAAGCGCCAGGGCGACCTGGAGGAGATCGTCCTGGAGGTCATGGAGCGCCGCGAGTCCGCCCAGGAGCGCGTCACCGAGCTGACCGAGCGGGTCGAGGCCGTCCAGGCCAAGGTCGACGACGCCACCGGCCGCCGCGACACGGCCCAGGCCGGTCTCGACGAGGAGTCCACCACCGTCGCCAAGGAGCGCGAGGTCGTCGCCGGCACCGTCCCGGCCGACCTCCTCAAGCTCTACGACAAGCTCCGCGGGCAGCAGGGCGGCGTCGGCGCGGCCCGCCTCTACCAGCGCAAGTGCGAGGGCTGCCACATCGAGCTCAACATCACCGAGCTGAACGAGGTCCGCGCCGCCGCCAAGGACGCGGTCGTCCGCTGCGAGAACTGCCGCCGGATCCTGGTCCGCACGGCGGAGTCCGGCCTGTAATGCGCGAGCTCGTGGTCGAGGCGGACGGCGGCTCCCGGGGCAACCCGGGGCCCGCCGGCTACGGCGCCGTCGTCCTCGACCCGGCCACGGGCGAGACCCTCGCGGAGGCCGCCGAGTACATCGGCGTCGCGACCAACAACGTCGCCGAGTACAAGGGCCTCATCGCGGGACTCCGCGCCGCCCTGGACCTGGCGCCCGACGCCACCGTCCGGGTCAGGATGGACTCCAAGCTCGTCGTCGAGCAGATGTCCGGCCGCTGGAAGATCAAGCACCCCGACATGAAGCCGCTGGCGGCGGAGGCGGCCCGCGCCTTCCCGTCCGACCGGGTCTCCTACGAGTGGATCCCCCGGGAACGCAACAAGCACGCCGACCGCCTGGCCAACGAGGCGATGGACGCGGGCAAGCGCGGCGAGCAGTGGTCCCCCCGCGACACGGCCGCGGCCCGGGTCGCGGCGGTCCTGCCCCCCTCGGGCCCGCCCGGCGACGCGACGGCGGGCGCGGCCCGCGCCCGCGAGGCCCTGTCGGCCGCCGCGCCGGCCCAGGCGCCCGCCACACCCGCGCAGGCACCCGCGCAGGCGCCCGCCACGCCCGCGCAGGCACCCCTCCCCGCCCAGGCAGCCGCATCCGCGCCGGCCCAGGCGCCCGCGCCCGACATGGCCGCGCCCGCGACCTTCGTGCTGCTCCGGCACGGGGAGACCGCGCTCACCCCCGAGAAGCGGTTCTCGGGGAGCGGGGGCTCCGACCCCGAGCTCTCCGAGGCGGGCCACCGCCAGGCCGCCGCCGTCGCCGACGCGCTCGCCGCCCGCGGCACGATCCGGCACATCGTCAGCTCGCCGCTCACCCGCTGCCGCCAGACCGCCGAGACCGTCGCCGCCCGCCTGGGACTCGACGTCGTGATCGAACCGGGGCTCCGCGAGACCGACTTCGGCGCCTGGGAGGGCCTCACCTTCGCGGAGGTCCGCGCGCGGTACCCGGAGGACATGGACGCCTGGCTCGCCTCCCCGACCGCCGCCCCCACCGGCGGCGGCGAGAGCTTCGCCGCCGTGGCCCGCCGCGTCGCCTCCGCCCGCGACCGGCTCGCCGCCGCGCACGCGGGCCGCACGGTCCTCCTCGTCAGCCACGTCACGCCCATCAAGACCCTGGTCAGACTGGCCCTCGGCGCCCCGCCCCAGTCCCTGTTCAAGATGGAGCTGTCCGCCGCCTCGCTCTCCGCCGTCGCCTACTACGCCGACGGCAACGCCTCCGTGCGCCTCCTCAACGACACCTCGCACCTCCGCCGCTAGCGGCGGGCGCGCGCCGGACAATTCCCTGGCGCGGAGAGCCGTCCGCCCGTCACCATCCGGGTATGAGCTGGCACTTCACCCATGACCTCGGCGCGTTCACGGCCGCCGCCGGTGCGCACCTCGCCGCCGAACCGGCCCGCAACACGGCCGTGCTGACCATGATGGACGGAGCGGAGCTCCTCGGGTGGTGGGCCGGTCCGGACGGTGCCGTGACCGGTGTCCTCGCCGCGTCCCCGCCCGCCGTCCTCACCTTCGGCGTGGTGCCCGTGGAGGCGGCCGCCGCGCTGGTCCTGCCGGACGGCGCGGACCCGGCCACGCTGCGCGGGGAGACGGCGGCGGTGGAGGCGTACGCCGGTGCCACCGAGCTCCCCTGGGAGCCCGTGATGGGCATCCGGCTCTTCCGCCTCGGCGAGCTCACCCCGCGGGACCCGGCGCCGGCCGGGCGCTCCCGGCCCGCGAGCACGGCGGACCTGCCGCTGCTCCGCGACTGGACCGCCGACTTCGCCCGCGTCCACCGCTACGAGCCGCAGGACGACTACACGGACTTCCTCACCGAGCGGATCACCGAGGGCCGCCTCCACGTGTGGGAGGACCCCGACGGCCGCCCGGTGGCGATGGCCGCCGTCTCCCGCGCCATCGAGGGCCAGGCCCGCGTCCACCTCGTCTACACCTCGCCCGCCGAGCGCGGCCGTGGCTACGCCGCGGGCGTCACCACCACCGTCAGCCGGGTCGCCCTCGCCTCCGGTGCCGCGCAGGTGCTGCTCTTCACCGACCTCGCCAACCCCACCAGCAACGCCCTCTACCAGCGGCTCGGCTACCGCCCGGTGTCCGACCACCTCGGGGTGCGGTTCACGCCCCGGCCGTAGGGGTGCGCAGCGCCGCCGCCTCCCGCGCCAGGGCCTCCACGCGGTCCCAGTCGCGGGCGGCCAGCGCGTCCGGCGGCAGCATCCAGGTGCCCCCGACACAGGCCACGTTGGGCAGGGCGAGGTAGCCGGGCGCCGAGGCGGCCGAGACGCCGCCCGTCGGGCAGAACCGGGCCTGCGGCAGCGGTCCCGCGAGGGACTTCAGGTACGCCACGCCGCCCGCCGCCTCGGCCGGGAAGAACTTCAGCTCCGTGACGCCCTCCTCCAGGAGCGCGAGCACCTCGGAGGCGGTCGAGACGCCCGGCAGGAACGGCACGCCCGACTCCCGCAGCGCCCCGAGCAGCCGCCCCGAGCACCCCGGGCTCACCAGGAACCGGGCCCCGGCCCGTACCGCGTCCGCCGCGCCGGCCGCGGAGACCACCGTCCCCGCGCCGACGACCGCGTCCGGCACCTCGGCCGCGACCGCCCGGACCGCGTCGAGGGCGGCGGGGGTGCGCAGGGTGATCTCGATCAGCGGCAGCCCGCCGGCCACCAGGGCGCGCGCCAGCGGGACGGCGTCGGCGGCGTCCTCGACCACGACGACGGGGACGACGGGGGCGTGCGGGGCGAGCGCGAAGGGACCGGGGGTGCTGGACATGACCTCATCCTGACCGGCACCACCAGTACGCGCAACGAGCGTTGCGCGGTGCGCAACGGCAGGGTCAGTGGATCTCGTCGACCAGCACGTCCAGGGCCCCCGCCTTCGCGCCCGTCTCCACCACGTACCTGAGCCCCCGCAGCACCTCCACCAGCTCCCCGGGGGTGCCCGGGGCCGCGCCCGACTCCAGCAGGCCGCGGACGATCCGGCCCTTCGTCGCCTTGTTGAAGTGGCTGACCACCTTCCGGGTCGGCGCGTGCAGCACCCGTACCGTCGCGGTCCGCGCCGCCACCTCGCCCTTCGGCTTCCACGCCGTCGTGTACGCCGACGAGCGCAGGTCGAGGACCAGCCCGTCCCCGGCCGCCTCCGGCAGCACCGAGGCCATCGCGCCCCGCCAGTGCGTGCCCAGCGCGCCGAGCCCCGGCAGCTTCACCCCCATCGAGCAGCGGTACGACGGGATCCGGTCCGTCACCCGCACCGCGCCCCACAGCCCGGAGAAGACGAGGAGCGAGGCCCCGGCCCGCTCCCGGGCGGCCGCGTCCAGCGTGGCCAGGCCCAGCGCGTCGTACAGGACACCGGTGTAGATCTCCCCGGCCGGGCGGGCGCCCGCCGTGCGCAGCCCGACGTTCTTGGCGACCTCGCCGCGCAGCCCCTCGCTCAGGCCCAGCACCTCGCGCGCCTTCTCCTCGTCGGCGGCGCACAGCTCGACCAGCTCGTCCAGGACCGCCGCCCGCGCCTCCGCGAGCCCCGGCAGCGACAGCGACTCCGGCTTGAGCGGCGCCCCGTGTCCGGAGGACGCCTTGCCTTCGGAGGGCGGCAGCAGCACGAGCACGGTGGTTCTCCTTCGTCAGGACGGGAACGGGGATGCGGCCCCGGCATGCCAGCGTACGAGGTGCCGGCCACCGCCCCGCGCCGCGCCAGGCCACGGCCCCGCGCCCGCCACCGCCCACGACGCGCCGGGCGACCGCCCCACGACATGCCCGCCACCCCCCCACGACGCGCCGGGCGACCGCCCCACGACATGCCTGCCACCCCCCCCACGACGCGCCGGGCGACCGCCCCACGACATGCCGCTCCCCGCCCCCCGACCTACGCTCGGTTCCATGCCCCGCCGCCACATCCACGTGACCGGCGCAGCCGAGGCTCCGCTGCGGGCCGCCCTGCGCGCACTCCGTACCGAGCTCGCGGTGCCCGAGGCCTTCCCGCCCGCCGTGCTCGCCGAGGCCGAGGCCGCCGCGAAGAACCCGCGCCTCCCCGCGTACGACGCCACCGACCTGCCGTTCCTCACCATCGACCCGCCCACCTCCACCGACCTCGACCAGGCCATGCACCTGGCCCGGCGGGCCGACGGCGGCTACCGCGTCCACTACGCCATCGCCGACGTCGCCGCCTTCGTCGCCCCCGGTGGGGCGATCGACGCCGAGGCGCACCGGCGGGTCCTCACCCTCTACTTCCCCGACGGCAAGGTCCCCCTCCATCCGCCCGTCCTCTCCGAGGGCGCGGCCAGCCTGCTGCCCGGCGAGCCCCGGCCCGCCCTCCTCTGGCGGATCGACCTCGACGCGGAGGGCCGCCGGGTCGCCACCGACGTCCGCCGGGCCCTGGTCCGCAGCCGCGCCAAGCTCGACTACGCCACCGTCCAGCGGCAGATCGACTCCGGCACCGCCGAGGAACCCCTCGCCCTGCTCCGCGACATCGGCCGGCTCCGCGAGGAGCGCGAGATCGAGCGCGGCGGGATCTCCCTCGACGTGCCCGAACAGGAGATCGTCGAGGTCCCCGGCGACCACACCTACACGCTCGCCTACCGCGCCCCCGTCCCCGCCGAGGGCTGGAACGCGCAGATCTCCCTGCTCACCGGCATGGCCGCGGCCGACCTGATGACCGCCGCCGGCACCGGCATCCTGCGCACCCTGCCGGTCGCCCCCGACGGGGCCGTCGCCCGGCTGCGCCGCTCCGCCGAGGCGCTCGGCGTCGCCTGGCCGCACCACGTGCCGTACTCGGAGGTGGTGCGGAACGCCGACCCCACCGACCCGCGCCAGGCCGCCTTCCTCCAGGAGTGCACCACCCTGCTGCGCGGCGCCGGCTACACCGTCTTCACCGACGGCCGGCTGCCCGACCCGGCGGTGCACGCGGCCGTCGCCGACGAGTACACCCACTGCACGGCGCCGCTGCGCCGGCTCGTCGACCGGTACGCCTCCGAGCTGTGCGTGGCGGCGGTCGCCGGGAACGAGCCGCCGGAGTGGGTGCGGGCCGCGCTGCCCGGACTGCCCGACACCATGGCCGCCGGTTCGCGCCGGGCCAACACGGTGGAGCGGGAGAGCGTCGACATCGTGGAGGCGGCGCTGCTCGGCGGCCGGGTCGGGGAGCTCTTCGACGCGTACGTGATCGACGTCAAGGAGCGCGAGCCGTCCGTCGGCACCGTCCACCTCGACGACCCGGCGGTCGTCGCCCGGGTGGAGGGCGGCACCGCCCCGCTGCCGCTGGGGGAGTGGCTGCGGGTCAGGCTGTCGGAAGCGGATCCCGGCCGGGCGAAGGTGCTGTTCGCGCCCGCGTGACGGCGACGGCGTCGCGCACCGCCGCGTACAGCGCCCCGGGATCGTCGGCGTGCAGCCGGACGGTCGTGACCGGCCGGACCCCGCCGAGCAGCCCGACCACGTCGACCGGCTCGCTCAGCTCCAGGGTCACGGAGGTCTGCGAGCCGACGGCCAGGTTCAGCTCGCCGTCGGTCTTCTCGTGGGTGAAGCGGTTCTCGCGGCGGACGGCCGCGATCCGCTCCAGTGGCACGGACACGTCCACATGGGCGGCCTGCCGGGCCCGGAGCCGTCCCCCGCCGAGGACGTGCGGCCGGGTCGCGGAGGCCGCGTGCAGGCCGAGGACGAAGAGGACCGTGTAGACGTCGAGGACGAGGACGACGGCGTGGACCACCGGCAGGTCGGCCAGCAGCCACGACATGCCGGCGGTCTCGACGAGACAGACGAAGGCGAAGCCGTACATGAGGGCCGCCTGGTCCCGCGCGTGCGGGAACACGCCCTCCGCGCCCCCGGTCCCGTGCGGCCGCCGCGCCGCCCACCGCCAGAGGCTCGCCATCAGCCGCAGCTCGTGGCCGATCAGCCGCAGCACCCGTTCCGGTACGAGCTCCGCCAGCGCCTCCCGCCGCGAGAGCCCCCGCCGCCGCAGCCGCAGCCACACGACCGCCTCGGCGGCGAGCAGCGCGACCATCGCCAGCTCCGCGCCGAGCAGCGCGGCCCCGGGTATCCGCACCCCGCCGAGCAGCAGCGCGAAGAGCACCAGCTCGGCGGGGAGCGCGGCGTACGCCACCGCCCGCAGCAGCCGCAGCACCGGCCCCCGCTCACGCCGGCCCATGCCCGTCACCCCCCTCGCCTCCGTCACTTCCCTCGCCTCCGTCACTCTCGCCACTTCCGTCACCTCCGTCACCTCCGTCGGAACGTTCGGACACCAGCGCAAGGGCCCTCCGCAGGGCGGCGGACTGGGCCGGTGCCAGGTCGGCGAAGAAGACGTCGGCGAGCCCGCCCGACCCCTCCGCCGGCAGCTCGAAGCGGCCCATCCCGTCCGGCAGCACCCCGGCGAGCGCCCGCGCGGCCTCCTCGACCCGGGGATCGTCCGTCCCGGCGTCGGCGAGCGCGTCGAGGAGCCCGTACACCTGCCCCGCGTTCCCGGAGACCCGGTGCATCAGCTCCATCAGCCGCGCCCGCTCCTCCGCCGGCACGATCGTGTCGAGCAGGGCGAGGATCTCCCGGTCCTTCACGGCCATCGGAGAGTCCGGCAGCTCGCCGACCCCGGCGAGCAGCGCGGCCAGCTCCGGCGACACCGGCCCCTCGGCGGTGAGCCGACCGGCCCGCGCCTCGCCGAGCAGCCCGGCGAGCCGGGCCCGCCGCTCCCGGATGACGGTCTCCTGCCGGGCGAGGTCGGCGTCGAGCTCCTCCAGGACCTCCACGACCTCCCGCCCCGCGTCGTCGGCGAGCACGTCGCGGACCTCGTCCAGCCCGAGTCCCAGCTCGGTCAGCCGCCGCACACGGGCGAGCAGCACGGCGTCCCGGATGCCGTACTCCCGGTAGCCGTTGGCCAGCCGCGCGGGCTCGGGCAGCAGTCCCAGATGGTGGTAGTGCCGCACCGCGCGGGGCGTGACCCCGACGAGCGCGGCGATCTCGCCGATGCGCATGCCCTCAGTAGAAACCCTGACGCTACGACAAGGTCAAGCGCCGTCCATCCGGTGCCGCTCCGCCGGGTAGCATGGTCGGCACGGCAGACGAGCCGGGCGGGCGGCCGCGTGGAGATCCCCGGATCTCCCCGAGGAACGTCCGGGCTCCACAGAGCAGGGTGGTGGCTAACGGCCACCCGGGGTGACCCGCGGGACAGTGCCACAGAGAACAGACCGCCGGGGGCCTCGGTCCACGGTAAGGGTGAAACGGTGGTGTAAGAGACCACCAGCGCCTGAGGTGACTCAGGCGGCTAGGTAAACCCCACCCGGAGCAAGGTCAAGAGGGGACACCCCGGTGTCCCTGCGCGAATGATCGAGGGCTGCTCGCCCGAGTTCGCGGGTAGACCGCACGAGGCCGGCGGCAACGCCGGCCCTAGATGGATGGCCGTCACCCCGACGACCGCGAGGTCCCGGGGTACAGAACCCGGCGTACAGCCCGACTCGTCTGCCCCTCAGGGCCCCCCACCGGGGGCCCTTTCGCATGCGGGGGCTCCTCGGCTCCTCAGACCAGGACCTCCACCGTCCAGTGGGGTTCGCGGTCGTCGGTGCGGACGACGACCGGTTTCGGGGCGAGGGAGCGGTCCTCGAAGAGGTCGCGGCCGAGAGCGAGGCCGTTCTGGGTGATGACGTAGGTGCCGGTGCCGAGGTCGGCGAGGTTCGTGACGGTGGTGACGCCGGCGGGGGTGACCCGCTGGAGGCGCCAGACCGAGGCGGGGGAGTCGTCCGGGCGGACCAGGGCGGGGGAGCGCTCGGTGCCGGGGGCGGTGACACGGTCCTCGGTGCCCTTGACGGTGAGGCGGAAGCCGTCGTCGGCCGTGCCGACCGCCCACTCGGCGGTGCGGTGTTCGTCGACCAGGAAGCCGACCAGCCTCCCGTCGTGGACCCCGACCGGGGCCCCCTTCGCGTACAGCCTGACGATCCGGTCGTGCTCCGACATCGCTCCTCCAGCGGGGACGTGGGGCTTGGTCCTCCCGATACTGCCCGGGGTGCCCGCCCGGTCGCCGGAGGCTGTCGCGGGGCTCGCCCGACTGGCCCATCCCCGGCGCCGGAGCGGGGCGCGAGGCCGTCCGGCGGGTACGGCTGGGGCATGACGCTTCCCGTGGACCGGCTCCGTGAGCCCGCCGTGCGCGCCTTCGTCGCCGCGCTGAACGCCCATGACCGCGAGGCCTTCGCCGCCGCCCTGACACCCGGGGCGACCATGTCCGACGACGGGACCGAGCGGGACCTGGGGCAGTGGACCGAGCGGGAGGTGTTCTCCTCGAACGGGCGGATGGCGGTGGAGAGCGAGGACGAGGGCGGGCTCGCCCTCGTCGCCACCTACAGCAACGACACGTGGGGGGCCATGCGGACCGCCTGGCGGTTCACCGTCGAGGACGGGAAGGTGGCGCGGTTCGAGACCGGGCAGGCCCCCGTGGAGTGAGCCGTCAGCCCCGGCCGACGTACGGCATGGCCGTGGCCATCACCGTCGCGAACTGCACGTTCGCCTCCAGCGGCAGCGCCGCCATGTGGACGACGGTCGCCGCCACGTCCGCCGCGTCCATCACCGGCTCCGCCGCGAGCTCGCCGTTGGCCTGGAGGATGCCGGTCTGCATGCGGGCCGTCATCTCCGTGGCCGCGTTGCCGATGTCGATCTGACCGCAGGCGATCCGGTAGGGGCGGCCGTCCAGCGACAGGGACTTCGTCAGGCCCGTCATCGCGTGCTTCGTCGCCGTGTACGCGATCGAGTGCGGGCGCGGCACATGGGCGGAGATCGACCCGTTGTTGATGATGCGCCCGCCCTGCGGGGACTGCTCCTTCATGGCCCGGAAGGCGGCCTGGGCGCAGAGGAAGGCGCCCGTGAGGTTGACGTCGACGACCGCGCGCCAGGTGTCGTAGGACAGCTCCTCGACCGGGGTGCCGCCGCCCGCGAAGGTACCGGCGTTGTTGAAGAGCAGGTCGACGCGGCCGAAGCGGTCCCGTACCGCGTCGAAGAGGGCCGCCACCGCCTCCGGTGACGTCACGTCCGTCGGGACGCGGAGGGTGCGGGCGTCCGGCAGGCCCTCGGCCGTCTCCTCCAGGGGCGCGAGCCGCCGGCCCGCGAGCGCCACCGACCAGCCCGCCTCCGCGAGGGCCCGGGCCACGCTCCGTCCGATGCCCGAACCCGCTCCCGTCACCACTGCGACGCCCATGCCGAACCAGCCTTCCAGCCTCGTGTCGCCCCCGGCCGGGCAGCGTACGCCAGACGCGTGCCCCATGAACTCATCCGTCCGACACGTGGATGACCTGTCCCCGACAATGCGATGTCGCCCCGGCCCCCTCGAATACCGACGGACACCAACCGTCAGGGGAGGGGCACATGACACCCGCACCGAGCCACACCTCAGCCCACGACGAGGAACTCCGCGCCGCCGCACGCCACTTCGGCCGCCGACGCTTCCTCACCGTGACCGGCGCCGCCGCCGCGCTCGCCTTCGCCACCCAGCTGCCCGCCGCGGGCGCGGCCGCCGCCGCGGAACTCGACGGCCGCCGCATCACCGAGGACCCGTTCACCCTCGGCGTCGCCTCCGGCGACCCCCTGCCCGGCTCCGTCCTCCTGTGGACCCGGCTCGCGCCCCGCCCCTTCGAGCCCGGCGGCGGGCTGCCCGCCGAGCGGGTGTCCGTCCACTGGGAGCTCGCCCGCGACGAGCGCTTCACCCGGACCGTGCGGCGCGGACGCGCCACCGCCCACCCGGAGTTCAGCCACACCGTGCACGTCGAGGCCGAACACCTGGAGCCGGGACGGGAGTTCTTCTACCGGTTCAGGGCGGGCGACTGGGTCAGCCCGGTCGGACGCACCCGGACCGCGCCCGCGCCCTGGGCCCGGCCGGCCGGGCTGCGGCTCGGCGCCGTCTCCTGCCAGGCCTACCACGACGGGTACTTCACGGCCTACCGGCACCTCGCCGACGAGGACCTCGACGTCGTCTTCCACCTCGGCGACTACCTCTACGAGTACGCCGTGAACGCCACCGGCGGCGCCCGCGCCTACACCGACCGCACCCTCCCCGCCGTCTTCGCCCGCGAGACGGTCACCCTGGAGGACTACCGGCTCCGCTACGGCCTCTACAAGAGCGACCCGGACCTCAGGGCCGCGCACGCCGCCCACCCCTTCGTCGTCACCTGGGACGACCACGAGACCGAGAACAACTACGCGGGCGGCATCCCCGAGAACGGCGTCCCGCCGGAGGAGTTCCTGCTCCGCCGGGCGGCCGCCTACCGCGCCTACTGGGAGCACCAGCCGCTGCGCGCGCCCCAGCGCCCCGAGGGTCCGGACATGCGGCTCCACCGGCGGCTGCGCTTCGGCCGGCTCGCCCAGTTCGACGTCCTCGACACCCGCCAGTACCGCTCCGACCAGGCGTACGGCGACGGCTGGCAGGTCCCGGGACCGCTCTCCGAGGACCCGGCCCGCACCATGACCGGCGCCGCCCAGGAGCGCTGGCTGCTCGACGGCTGGCGGCGCTCCGACGCCCGCTGGAACGTCCTGCCCCAGCAGGTCGTGTTCGCCGAGCGCCGGGACCGCCCCACCGCCGACTTCAAGCTCTCCATGGACTCCTGGGACGGTTACCCGGCCTCGCGGCGGCGGATCCTCGCGGGCGCCGAGTCCGCCGGGGTGGAGAACCTGATGGTGCTCACCGGTGACGTGCACGTCGGCTACGGCTTCGACCTCAAGGCCGACTTCCGCGACCCGTCCTCCCGCACCGTCGGCACCGAGATCGTCGCCACCTCGATCGCCAGCGGCAAGGACGGCGCCGACCGCCCGTCGAACCACGACAAGCTCATGGCGGCCAACCCGCACCTGAGGTTCTTCAACGGGCGGCGGGGCTACGTCACCGTGGCGCTCGGCGAGGAGAGCGCCCGCGCCGACTTCCGTACGGTCCCGTACGTGACGACGCCGGGCGCCCCGGTCACCACCGCCGGCTCCTTCGTGACGGAGGCGGGCAACCCGGGTCTCACCCCCGCGTGAGCGGCGCCTCCTGCGGGTAGCGGACGCCGACGCGGTCCCGTACGGCGTCGAGCGTCCGCATCACCGCGAGGGTGCCGTCCAGCGGCACGAGCGGCGACTCGGTCTCCCCGGCCCGCAGGCAGCGCATCACCTCGGCGGCCTCGTGGCGCATCGAGTGCGGGTCGTCGGTGTGGGTGAACTCCTCCGGCTCGGCGCCCTCCCGGTACAGCGTGAACCGCTCCGGGAAGAAGAAGCCGCGCGGCACCTCGATGCGGCCCTTCGTGCCGGTCACCGAGGCGGTCAGCGGGGTGTCCGCCTCCAGCGAGCAGGACAGCAGCGCCGAGGCGCCCGACTCCCAGCCCAGCAGCATGCCCGTGTTCAGGTCGACGCCCTCGGGGGAGATCCGCGCGTGCGCCTGCACCGAGTCCGGCTCGCCGAGCAGCAGCTGGGCGAAGGAGACCGGGTAGACGCCGAGGTCGAGCAGGGCCCCGCCGCCGACGGCGGGGTCCCGCAGCCGGTGGTCGGGGGCGAAGGGGCCCGCGAGCCCGAAGTCGGCCTGGACGGTCCGCACGTCTCCGACGGCGCCGTCCCGGACCAGCGCGGCGAGTCGCCCGACGAGCGGGTTGCAGTACATCCACATGGCCTCCATGAGGAAGAGGCCGCGGTCCCGGGCGAGGGCGACCAGCTCCTCCGCCTCCCGGGCGTTCAGCGTGAAGGCCTTCTCGCAGAGGACCGGCTTCCCCGCCTCCAGGGCGCGGCCGGCCGCCTCCCGGTGGGCGTGGTGCGGGGTCGCCACGTACACCACGTCCACGTCGGGATCGGCGAAGAGCCCGTCCCAGTCGCCGTACGCCCGCTCGATCCCGAACCGGTCCGCGAAGCCCCGCGCCGAGGCCTCCGTGCGGGACGCCACCGCCACCACCTCGGCGCCGTCGAGTCCCGCCAGGTCCGTCGCGAACCGCTCGGCTATCCCGCCGGTCGCGAGAATGCCCCACCGTACGCCGTCGCTCATGCCGTTCCACCCCACAGGTATCGACCAGTCCGATCGAGCTGAGAGCATAGGCAAGGTTTCAACGAAACGGAGCAGTCGATGCCGGAGAGCGGCCAGAAAACAACACAAGGACACATAGCCGGACGGTCGCCGGCCGTTCCCGTCCCCGCCCCGGCCCCCGCGGCCCGCCGGGCCGGACTGCTCGTCACCCTCGTCCTCGGCGGCCTCACCGCGCTTCCGCCGCTGTCCATGGACATGTACCTGCCGGCCCTGCCGGAGGTCACCCGCTCGCTGACCGCGCCCGCCGCCACCGTCCAGCTCACCCTCACCGCCTGCCTCGCCGGCATGGCCCTCGGCCAGCTCGTCGTCGGCCCCATGAGCGACAAGTGGGGCCGCCGGCGGCCCCTGCTCGTCGGCATGGTCGTCTACGTCCTCGCCACCGCCGTCTGCGCCTTCGCGCCCAGCGCCGAACTCCTCATCGCCTTCCGGCTCCTCCAGGGCCTCGCCGGCGCGGCCGGCATCGTCATCGCCCGGGCCGTCGTCCGCGACCTCTACGACGGCGTCGAGATGGCCCGCTTCTTCTCCACCCTGATGCTGATCTCCGGCGTCGCGCCGATCATCGCGCCGCTCGTCGGCGGACAGATCCTCCGGATCACCGACTGGCGGGGCGTCTTCCACGTCCTCGCCGTCATCGGCGTCCTCCTCACCCTCGTCGTCTGGCGCTTCCTCCACGAGACGCTGCCCCCCGAACGACGCCAGGAGGGCGGCGTCGGCCAGGCCCTGAGCACCATGCGCGGGCTGCTCGCCGACCGCGTCTTCACCGGCTACATGCTGGCGGGAGGCCTGGCCTTCGCGGCCCTCTTCGCCTACATCTCGGCGTCCCCGTTCGTCGTCCAGGAGATCTACGGCGCCTCCCCGCAGACCTTCAGCCTCCTCTTCGGGCTCAACTCCATCGGGCTCGTCGCCGTCGGCCAGGTCAACGGCAAGCTCCTCGTCGGCCGGGTCAGCCTCGACAAGGCGCTCGGCTGGGGCCTCTCCGTCATCCTGCTCGCCTCGGCGGCGCTGCTCCTGATGACGACCGGGGTCTTCGGCGACGTCGGCCTGGTCCCGATCGCGGCCGGTCTCTTCGTCCTCATGTCGGCGATGGGCCTGGCGATGCCGAACACCAACGCCCAGGCGCTGATGCGGACCCCGCACGCGGCGGGCTCCGCCTCCGCGCTGCTCGGCACCTCCTCCTTCCTCGTCGGCGCGATCGCCTCGCCGCTCGTCGGCATCGCGGGGGAGCGGACCGCCGTCCCCATGGCCGTCGTCCAGCTCTGCTGCGCGGCCGGCGCGCTCGCCTGCTTCCTGCTGCTGTGCCGCCCCTGGCGCGTCGGCCGGGAGCCGGCGGCCGGCTGATGTGACGATCCGGGGATGTGCCACTACTGCGGTTGCCGCGACATCCCCCTGATCAAGGAGTTCATCGCCGAGCACGAGGCCGTCACCGACCTCGGCGGCGACGCGGTCCGCGCGCTCGACGCCGGCGACCGGGCGCGGGCGGCGCTGCTCGCCGCCGAGATGGCGGTGCTGCTGCGCGGCCACTGGGCGGGGGAGGAGGCCGGCCTCTTCCGGGTCATGGCCGAGAACGACGAGTACGCGGGGTACGTGGCGGCCCTCGTCGCCGAGCACCGCGAACTCGACGCGTTCCTGACCGGTCTCGACCTGGACGACCCCGCGCAGCGGGCGGCCTTCGTCCGCGCCGTCGACGAGCTCCACGACCACATCGCCAAGGAGGAGGACGGTCTCTTCCCCGCCTCCCTCACGGAGCTCACCGGCCCCCAGTGGAACGAGGCGATGGCCGCGTGGAGCGGGGTCCACGGCCGCCCCGTCGCCCGGGCCGGAGCGGACGGCGGGGCGGCCTAGAATAGGTCGGTGAATTTCTCCGCCGCCTCCGCCGAATCCCTGCGCACAGCCCTCGCCGGGCTGCTGGACGGGCTGCCGCCCTCGCAGGCCACGAAGGCCGTGGAGCGTCTGATCGCGCACTACCGGGGGGCCACCCCGACGGACGCGCCCGTGCTGCGGGACCGGTCGGACGTGGCCGCGTACGCCGCCTACCGGATGCCCGCGACCTTCGAGGCCGCCCGGGGAGCCCTGGACGCGCTGCGGGCCGCCGCGCCGGAGTGGGTGCCCGGCACCCACACGGACGTCGGCGGCGGGACGGGCGCCGCGAGCTGGGCCGTCGCCGAGGCGTGGGACGGGAACCCGCCGCGCACCACCGTCCTCGACTGGGCCGAGCCCGCGCTCGCGCTCGGCCGGGAGCTGGCCGCCGGAGCCCTGGACGCCGAGTGGCGGCGGGAGCGGATCGGGACCGCGCTGCGGCTCGACGAGACCGACCTGGTCACCGTCTCGTACGTGCTCAAGGAGCTGACCGAGGGCGACCGGACCGCGCTCGTCACCGAGGCGGCCCGGGCCGCGCGCGGCGCCGTCGTCATCGTCGAGCCGGGCACCCCGGACGGCTACGAGCGGATCATCGCCGCCCGGTCCGTCCTGGTCGACGCCGGCTTCACCGTCGCCGCGCCCTGCCCGCACAGCGACGCCTGCCCGATCGAGCCGGGCACCGACTGGTGCCACTTCTCGGCGCGGGTCAGCCGCTCCTCGCTGCACCGGCGGGTGAAGGGCGGCACGCTGCCGTACGAGGACGAGAAGTACGCGTACGTCGCCGCCACCAGGTTCCCCGTGAGCCCGGCGCCCGCCCGGGTCACCCGCAGGCCGCAGATCCGCAAGGGGCTCGTCCTGCTGGAGCTCTGCGCCCCCGGGGGGCTCGACCGGGCGACCGTCACCAAGCGCCACGGGCCCCTCTACAAGCAGGCCCGCGACGCCGAGTGGGGCGACTCCTGGCCCCCGGCCGAGGAAGGCTAGGGCCGCAGCTCCTGGGTGCAGCACTTCACGCTGCCGCCGCCCTTGAGGAGTTCGCCCAGGTCCATGCCGAGGGGATGGAAGCCCCGGGCGCGCAGCGGGTCGAAGAGGCCGGTCGCGGTCTGCGGGAGCAGCACGTGCCGGCCGTCGCTGACCGCGTTGAGCCCGAGCGCCGCCGCGTCCTCCGCGGTCGCCTTCAGGGCGTCCGGGAAGAGCCGGGCGAGGACGGCGCGGCTGCCGGGGGAGAAGGCCTCGGGGAAGTACATGACCTCGTCGGCCGCCTCGTCGAGGACGCAGAGCGCCGTGTCCAGGTGGTAGTAGCGCGGGTCCACCAGCTCCAGGCCGATCACCGGCCGGCCGAAGAACTCCTGGGCCTCGCCGTGGGAGAGCGGGCTGGAGCGGAAGCCGGTGCCCGCCAGGATCCAGGAGGCGGTGACGGCGAAGTCGCCCTCGCCCTCGTTGACGTGCTCCGGGACCCACAGGTCCTCCTCGGCCCAGCCGTTGCGGCGGAACCAGGCGAGGTGCGCGTCGGCCTCGGCGGTGCGCTCGGGGTGGGCGAAGCGGGCGCCGAGCACCCGTCCGCCGACGACGGTCGCGCCGTTCGCCGCGAAGACCATGTCCGGCAGCGTCCGGTCGGGGTCGAGGAGTTCGACGGTGTGCCCGAGGGAGAGGTAGCGGTCCCGGAGGTCCTCCCACTGGGCGAGGGCGAGCGGAAGGTCGACGGGTTTCGTCGGGTCCATCCACGGGTTGATGGAGTACGTCACCGTGAAGTGCGCGGGTGGGCACATCAGGTAGCGGCGGGGCGAGGACTCGCGCGGAGTGGAGCGCAATCGGGCCTCCTCACGGACGGTCGGCCCGCAGGGCGGGCCGTGGATCGGTGGAGCCATGGTCCGCTCTCGGGGCCCCGCGCGCAGTGGACCGTTCGGGTGGTTCGTCCTCCGCACACCCGATCGACATCCGGACGCCGCCCGACGAGACGCGCCGTCTCGCCCGATGGTAGGTTCGGCGCCATGTCCGAGCCCAAGGCGCCCGACGCCTCCCGCCGCAGCGAACGCTCCCGCCGCGCCATCTTCGACGCCGCCCTCGCCCTCGTCACCGAGGCCGGGTACGCGAGGACCACCGTCGAGGGCATCGCCGCCCGCGCCGGCGTCGGCAAGCAGACCATCTACCGCTGGTGGCCCTCCAAGGCGGCCGTCCTCCTCGACGCCTTCCTCGACCTCGCCGCCCGCGCCGCCGAGGAGGCGGGCGCGACCGAGGGCCGCACCGAGCTGCCCGACACCGGGGACCTCGCCGCCGACCTCCGGCTCGTCCTGCGCGCCACCGTCGACGAACTCAACAACCCCCGCTACGACGCCCCCACCCGGGCCCTCGCCGCCGAGGGCTCCACCGACCCCGAGCTCGGGGCCCGCCTCACCGCCGCCCTCCTCGAACCCCAGCTCCTGGTCTTCGCCCGGCGCATCGAGGCCGCCCAGGCCGCCGGCCAGGCCGACCCGGCCGTCGACCCCCGGCTCGCCACCGAACTCCTCGTCGGCCCGCTCCACCACCGCTGGCTGCACCGCACCGGGCCCCTCACCCACGCCTACGCCGACGCCCTCGTCGACCACGCCCTGCGCGGCCTCACGCCCCGGCCGTGACGAGCGTGAGCGTCGTCACCGGCCCCGGGTTCCCCACTCCGGTCACCCGGGGAGCAGGATGGTGGGACCATGGGCAGAGCCGAACGGGCGAGCATGAGGTGTGAGGGGATAGATGGGCGACGGCATCGGCCGCTACCGCGGCACGGAGAGCAGACTCGCACAGTGGCTGCGCAGGCGCCCGAAACGCACCGCGGCCGACGACGCGGACGACCGCGAGACGCTGCTCCTGGCCATCGCCGCCGCAGGCCTGCCCCTGGCCCCCGCCGCGTACCCCGTCGGCTACAGCTGTTCCTGTGAGCGGATCGGCTGTCCGACCCCCGCCCGCCACCCGGTCTCCTTCGCCTGGCAGACCCAGTCGACCACCGACCGCGCGCAGATCGAGCGCTGGGTACGGAACGAGCCCGCGGCGAACTTCGTCACCGCCACCGGCATGGTCCACGACGTCCTCGACGTGCCGCTGTCCGCGGGCCGAGCCGCCCTCGACCGGCTCCTCGCCCAGGGCGTCGAGGTCGGACCGGTCGCCGAGTCCCCCGACAGCACCGGCGACGGCGGCCGGATGCTCTTCTTCACCGCCACCCGGGGCACCCCCGAGGACGAGGACGAGTGGTGGCCCTGTGAGCTCGACTGCCACCCCGAGACCATGGACGAGCACCCGGGCCTGCGCTGGCACTGCCGCGGCAGCTACGTCCTCGTCCCGCCCGCCCGGCTCCCCGGCGACGAGAGCGACCACCCGGTCGTCGGCTGGGTCCGCGGCCCCGAGCACGCGCTGCCCGACCCGCTGAACCTCCTGGAGACCCTCACCGACGCCTGCGCCCGGCACGCCGCCGAGCGCGCGGCCGACGGCGAGGAGCCCCACGCCCACGGCGTCGCCTGGCCCCTCACCCGCTGACCTCCGGCGGACCCCGCGCCCGCGGGGCGCGGGGTCACGAGCCCTCGACCGAGACCACGCCCTGGAGGCGGCCCGCGAAGGTCACCGCGTCCTTCTCCGCGCCCGCGGGCTTCACCAGGACGACCTGGCTCGACACCCACTCCTTGGTCACCGTGTTCACGACCTCGCCCTTCATCAGGGCCTTCAGCTCCGGACCCACCTTCGGGCGGTAGCCCTTCGCGGTGGTCTGCCGCTCGAAGTGGCGGCTGGCGAAGAAGACCAGCGCCCCGCCGTCCTTCGTCGCCAGCGCCAGCGGGGCGAAGTCGCCCGAGTCGGCGGCGTGGTCGATCCACTGGGTCGCCAGGCCCGGCCGCCGGGCCGTGCGGGCCCGCCGCTCACGCCACTCGCTGGTGTGGGTGCCGGCCGCGAAGGGACTCGTACCGCCGTCCTTGAGGTAGGCGGCGTACCGCTCGCTCAGCACGCCGGGGGCGACCGCCGGGGCGTCCGAGGTGGCGGCGACCGCCACCTCGTCGCCCTGCTCCTCGGCGAACGCGGGCACCTCGTCCCGGCCCAGGATCACCAGATGGGCGGCCTTCCACGACTGCTCGGGGCCGTTCTTGACGAAGGCCACCAGCCAGCGGTTGTCCGCCTGCGCCGTGCCGTCGTCGCGGTTGGCGTCGGTGTCCGCGACGAACCAGCGCGGCCAGCCCGCCTTCCTGGGGACCAGGAAGCGGGCGTCGCGCAGCTCCAGCGGCTTGTGTCCCGGATTGCCCCCCGGGTGGGTCACCGACTTCGACTTCAGGCCGGCCTGGTTGATCGCGCCCAGCGGGCCGGTCACCCGGCCCGCGTCGAGCGCCGGGTCGTTGGCCTTGTCGGCCCGGTTGAACGCCGTGACGAAACCGGCCAGCGCCGCCGAGGTCTCCTCGGGCGTCGCCCCCGGCACGACCGCGGTCTCGCCGTGGACGGTCACACAGCCGCTCGCCGTCAGCGCCACGACGGTCGCCGAGGCGACGGCCGCCAGGGTCCCGCCGTACCGCCGTCCCTCAGACCGCCGGGTCTGCCGCTCCAGCCTTCTCATCGGTCGCCTTCTGCTTCTCCACGCGCACGGACGGACCCGACCCTATCGGGGCGAGGAAGAGCGCGAGCGTCGGGATCAGATACAGCGCCCACACCGTGACCTGAAGGACCGTCGGGTCGGGCTGGAAGTTGAGGACGCCCTTGAGGAGCGTGCCGTACCAGCTGTCCGGCGGGATCGTCGCCGAGATGTCGAAGGCCTTGTCGGCGAGGCCGCCGAGGAAGCGGGCCTCCTGGAGGTCGTGGACCCCGTACGCGAGGACGCCCGCCGCCACCACGACCAGCATGCCGCCGGTCCAGGTGAAGAACTTCGCCAGATCGATCCGGATCGCGCCCCGGTAGAAGAGCCAGCCGAGCAGCACCGCCGTCAGCAGTCCCAGCACCACGCCCGCCAGCGGCGCGTGGCTGCCGTCGGAGGAGGCGCGGACCGACGCCCACACGAACAGCGCCGTCTCCAGGCCCTCCCGGCCCACGGCCAGGAAGGCGGTGGCGACGAGTGCCCCGGTGCCCATCGCCAGGGCCGCGTCCAGCTTGCCGTGCAGCTCCGCCCTGAGGTGCCGGGCGGTCTTCTTCATCCAGAAGACCATCCACGTCACCAGGACCACGGCGAGGATCGACAGCGAGCCGCCGAGCAGCTCCTGCGCCTCGAAGGTCAGCTCCTGGGAGCCGAACTCCAGGCCGGCGCCGAAGGCGAGCGCGATGGCCACCGCCACGCCGATGCCGGTCCAGATCGGCTTCAGGGCGTCCCTGCGGCCGGTCTTGACCAGGTAGGCGATGAGGATGCAGACGACGAGGCTGGCCTCCAGGCCCTCGCGGAGGCCGATCAGGTAGTTGCCGAACACGGCGGACTCCTTCGAAGAATGACGGCTAGGAGAAGAGGCCGCGGCCCCACCAGTCGTCCGCGTCGCGGACGCCCGGCGGGACGGCGAAGACCGCCGAACCGACGTGCTGGATGTACTCGTTGAGGGCGTCCGCCTTGGCGAGCGCGGTCTGCACCGGGACGAAGCCGGACCGCACGTCCCGCTGGTACGCGAGGAAGAACAGGCCCGCGTCCAGCCGGCCGAGGCCGTCCGTGCCGTCGGTGAAGGAGTAGCCGCGGCGCAGCAGCATCGCCCCGCCGTTGGCGTCCGGGTGGGCGAGCCGGACGTGGGAGTCCGGCTTCATCGCCTTCAGGAAGGGCGCGTCGTGCTCCTTCGTCCTGCCGACCGGAGCGCCCTCCTTCTTGTCGCGGCCGAAGATGTCCTCCTGCTCGGCGAGCGGGGTGCGGTCCCAGGTCTCGACGTTCATCCGGATCCGGCGCGCGACCAGGTAGGAGCCGCCGGCCATCCAGGCGCCGCCGCCGGTGGCGTCCTTCGGCCCGACCCACACGTGCCGGTCGAGGGCGGCGGTGTCGGTGCCGGCGACGTTGCGGGTGCCGTCCTTGAAGCCGAAGAGGTTCCGCGGGGTCTGCGCGTCCGGGGTGGTCGAGGAGGTCTTGCCGAAGCCCAGCTGGGACCAGCGGACCGCGACCGTGCCGAAGCCGATCCGGGCGAGGTCGCGGATGGCGTGCACCGCGACCTGCGGGTCGTCGGCGCAGGCCTGCACGCACAGGTCGCCGCCGCTGCGCGCCGGATCGAGGTTGTCGCCCGGGAACCTGGGCAGCTCCACCAGGGCCCCGGGCCGTCTGTCCTTCAGCCCGAACCGCCCGTCGAAGAGCGAGGGGCCGAAGCCGATGGTGAGGGTGAGGCGGGACGGCTTGAGCCCGAGCGCCTCACCGGTGTCGTCCGGCGGCGCCTCCGGGAGCCCGCCGTAGGCGCCCTCGCCGACCTCGCGGCCGGCGGTCATCCGCTCGGCGGCCCGGGTCCACTCCTTCAGGAGCTTCACCAGCTTCTCGCGGTCGTCGGTGGTGACGTCGAAGGCGGCGAAGTGCAGCCGGTCCTGGACGGCGGTCGCGATGCCGGCCTGGTGCGTGCCGTGGAAGGGGACGGCGGCACCGCTGTCGGCTACGGGCGTGGTGGCGTCCCCGTCGCGGGTGATCGCGACGGCGCCGCCGGCCACGGCGGCGCCGAGGGCGAGGCCCCCGCCGGCGGCGAGGACGGTGCGGCGGGCCGGGGCGGGAGTCACTTGACGACCGCCGCGGCGAGCTTGGAGAGCGGCTCGGCCAGCGCGTTGACGCCGTCCGACAGCTCCTTGCGCTCGGCCTTGCCGACCTTGTCGTAGGAGGTGAAGTCGTACGAGGTCGTGTCGGCGCGGTACTTGTCGAGCAGCGTGTCCAGCGCGCCGAACTGCTGGTCGAGTTCGGCGACGAGCGCGGCGTCGTTCTTGGCGGCGACCGGCTTCAGCAGGTCGAAGGACTTCCGCGCGCCCTCGACGTTGGCCTTGAAGTCGACCAGGTCGGTGTGGGAGTAGCGCTCCTCCTCGCCGGTGACCTTGCCGGTCGCGACCTCGTCGAGGAGCTCCTTGGCGCCGTTGGCCATGGAGGTGGGGGTGATCTCGGCGGTGCCGACCCGCTTCACCCAGTCCGCGAGGTCCTTGTCGAGCTGGTCGGCGAGCTGCTTCTCGCGGGCGGTGATCTTCTTGTCCTGCCAGAGCGCCTTCTCCAGGCGGTGCCAGCCGGTCCAGTCCTTCGCCGGGTCCTGGCCCTCCTCCAGGCCGTCCTCGCGGACGTCGACCTTCGGGTCGATGTCGCCGAAGGACTCGGCGACCGGCTCGGTGCGCTCCCAGCCGATGCGGGAGGGGGCATACGCCTTCTTCGCGGCCTCCAGGTCGCCGGCGCGGACGGCGTCGGTGAAGACCTTCACCCTGGGCAGCGTCTCCTCGGCCTGGGCCTGGACGTACTGGCGGTACGCGGCGACGGCGGCGTCCATCTCGGGCGAGCGCTTCGGGGCGGTCGCGTCGCCGCCGCCGGTGAGGGTGACGGCCTGGCGGATGCCGGCGCCGGTCATGCCGGGCTTGCAGACGATGGCGTACGAGCCGGCCTTGATCTCGGCGGTGAGCGTCGCCTTGGTGCCGGGGCCGATGTTCTCGCGCTCGGTGACGATCCGGTCGTCCGGGTAGAGGACGTAGACCTCGGTGACCTTGGAGCCGCGGTTCTCCACGTTCAGGGTGACGTGGCCGGCCGGGAGCTCCTTCTTCGACACCTCGCAGGAGTCGTCCTTGGCGGTGACGGTGATCCCGTCGCCGTCGGTCTTGGCGTCGCTCTTCGCGGTGCATCCGGTGACGGCGGCCAGGACGGCGGCGCCCGCCAGGGCGGTGACGGCGGTGGTGCGGACGGCTCGCATGACGGCTCCAGGACGGGGCGACGGGACGGGAATTGCCACTGAGGCGGACCTAACTTAACCGAGGCTTACCTCAGTCAAACCCGCCCGTCCAGTGATGTGACTCTCACGTCCGGCGCATCGGACACAGCGCGGTCACAGGTGCGCCACGGCCGCCCCATCCCGGGGTCAAGTGCCGGTCAAGCAGGGCGTTTCGCCCCGATTTAGCCGCTCGCCGCGTCCCGGCGGGGGACGACCTGCGGGACGCCCGTCCGCGGATGCGGGAAGACCTCCACCGGCTGCCGGTAGACCCGGCTCAGCAGCTCCTCGCCGAACACCTCGGCGGGCGGCCCGTCGGCGGCCACCCCGCCCCCGTGCACGACCCCCACCCGGTCCGCGTGGGCCGCCGCCAGCCCCAGGTCGTGCAGGACGACCACCACCGCGTCCCCGGCCGCCGCCCGCTCCCGGCAGACCCGCAGCACCAGTTCCTGGTGGCGCAGGTCGAGCGCGGCCGTCGGCTCGTCGAGCAGCAGCAGTCCGGCCCGCTGGGCCAGCACCCGGGCCAGCGCCACCCGGGCCCGCTCCCCGCCGGACAGCGCGGAGAAGGGACGCGCGGCGAACTCCGTCACCTCGGTCGCGGCCATCGCCTCCGCCACCGCCGCCTCGTCGTCCGCCTCCCGCTCCGTGCCCGCCCACGGGGCCCGGCCCATCCGGACCACCTCCGCGACCGGGAAGGGGAAGGACAGCTCGGCGGTCTGCGGCAGCACCGCCCGCCGCAGCGCCAGTTCGGGCGCGCTCCAGTCACCGGCGGCCCGGCCCCCGATCCGTACCGCCCCCGCCTCGGGCGCGAGGTCCCCGGCGAGCACGGACAGCAGCGTCGACTTCCCGGCGCCGTTCGGCCCCACCAGGGCCAGCACCTCCCCGGCGCGCACCCCGATCCCGGCCCCGTCGAGGACGGCCCGCCGCCCCCGCACCACCCGCACCCCGACCGCCTCGGCGGCGAGGCCGCCCGGCTCCACGGGGGCCGGCAGCTCCCTCGTACGCCTCCGGAACACGCTCTTCACGCCGCTCACGCCCAACCACCCTGCTTCCGACGGGTCCTGCGGAGCAGCCAGAAGAAGAACGGGCTGCCGATGAGGGCGGTGAGGACGCCCAGGGGGAGTTCGGCGGGGGCCGCGAGGGTGCGGGCCGCCAGGTCGCCGGCGGTGAGCGCGACCGCCCCGCCGAGCGCGCTGCCGGGGACCAGGAAGCGGTGCCCGGGGCCGTTCGCCATCCGCAGCACGTGCGGGACGACCAGGCCGACGAAGGTGACGATGCCGGAGACCGCGACCGCCGCCGCGGTGAGCAGCGCCACCACCAGGATCAGCGCGATCCGCAGCCGTTCCACCTCCACGCCCAGGTGCCGGGCGGGCCGCTCGCCGAGCGCCAGCAGGTCGAGCCGGCGGGCGTACAGCGGGGCGACGGCCAGACCCAGCAGCGCGCACGGCAGCACCGCGAGCACCTTCGGCCAGGTGGCCTGCGCCAGCGAACCCAGCTGCCAGAAGGTGATCTGGCTGATCTGCGCGTTGTCCGCGAAGAAGATGAAGAGCCCGATGAGCGCGCCCGCGAAGGCGGTCACGGCGATGCCGGTGAGGATCAGCGTGACGACCTCCGTCCGGCCGCCCGAGCGGGACATCGCGTACACCGCCACCACCGTGACCAGCCCGCCCGCGAAGGCGAAGACGGTCACCGTCCAGGTGCCGAGGAAGCCCGCGCCGAGCACGATCGCGCCGACCGCGCCGACGGCGGCGCCGGAGGAGACGCCGATGACGCCGGGCTCGGCGAGCGGGTTGCCGAAGACGCCCTGCATCAGCGCGCCGGCGCAGCCGAGGGAGGCGCCGACGAGGAGGGCGAGGACCACCCGAGGCAGCCGGATGTTCCACAGCACGCTCTCGGCGGTCCGGTCGAGCGCGTGCCCGCCGAGCCCGGTCCGGTGCAGGACCGAGGCGAGCACGTCGCCGAGCGGGATGTCGTACGCGCCGATGCCCGCGGACGCCAGGGCGAGCAGCAGCAGTGCGGCGAGCAGCCCACTGGTGAGCAGCGCGGTCCTGCCCCGCCGCCGGGGCGGCGCGGGCGCGGACTCCCCCGTCGCCGGGAGGGCGGCCCTCTCCTGGAGCGCGGTCACCGGGTCCCCCCGTACAGCTGGTCCACGAGGGAGGCGAGCACGCGGTCGGTGCGCGGCCCGTAGTTGAGGAGCACGCCGTCGTCGACGGAGACGACCCGGCGGTCGGCGCCGGCCGGGGTCTCGGCGACGCCGGGGATCCGCACCAGTCCGTCGACCCCGCCGACGGACTGGAGCCCCTTGGTCATGACGAGGATGGCGTCCGGCGCGGCCTTGGCGAGGGCCTCGCTGGTGAGGGGGGTGAAGTCCTTCGTCAGTCCGGACTCCTTGCCCGCGTCGACCGCGCCGGCCGCCTCCAGGAGGGAGCTCGCGCCGGATCCTGCGCCGCCGAGGAGGTAGACGGCGGCCGAGCCGCGCACGTAGAGGAAGGCCACGCGGGGCTTCTCGGCGTGGGCGGGGATCTTCTCCCGTACGGCGGCGAGCCGTTCGGCGGTCCGCTCGCGCAGCTCCTCGCCGGAGGCGGGGACGCCGAGCGCGGCGGCCACGTCGTCGATGCGGCTGCCGACGTCGTCGAGCTCCTTGGCGGCGGGGACGACGACGAGCGGGACGCCCGCGTCGCGGATCTGGGCGATCGCCTCGGCCGGCCCGGTGGTGGACTCGGCGAGGACGAGGGTCGGCCGCAGGGAGAGGACGCTCTCGGCGGAGACGTCGTGGGCCCGGGTCACCACCGGGAGTTCCGCGGCCTGTTCGAAGGTGGCGGTGACGTCCCGGGCCACGACCCGGTCGCCGAGGCCGAGGGTGAAGACGATCTCGCTGAGCGAGCCGCTGAGCGGCACGATCCGCTCGGCGGAGCCGACGGTCACCCGCCGGCCGTCGGCGGAGCCGACGGTGACGGGGAGTCGGGGGGAGGCGGGGGAGGCGAGCGGTTCGACCCGGTCCGCGGCGGCCGCCGCCTCGGCCGGGGAGGGGGCGGCCGGGGTGTTCCCGCCGCCGCATCCGGTCGCCGTGAGGGCGAGGGCGATTACTGCTGTCAGCGCTCCCGCGAGGCGAGTTCTGCGCACCGGACACCGTCCTGTCGTTCCGCTGGGGGAGGTTCGTCGCCCGGCTCTCGGGGGGAAGGGTTCCGGCCGGGACGGGATGTAGCTTAGGTTAGCCTTACCTCACCTGCTAGCCCCCGGAGGGGTGCTCCATGCTGCTGTCCAGACCCTGCCGCGCACTCGCCGTGACCCTGTTCGCGGCCCTGCTCGCCGCCCTCGTCCCGGCCGCCGGCGCCCACGCGGAGAGCCGGCCGGTGCAGGGCGGCCGACTGGACTGGGGCATCAAGTCCTCCTTCCAGAGCTACGTCACCGGGCCCATCGCGCAAGGGAACTGGAGCCTCACCGGCGGCGTCGCCACGGTCGGCACGCAGTACCGCTTCCACTCCGCGCGGGGCTCGTACGACCCCGCCACCGGCGTCTTCGAGGCCGCCTTCTCCGGCGGCGTCCACTTCACCGGACACCGCAAGGCCGACGGCACGAACGAACTCGACCTCACCCTCGGCAGGCCCCGGATCCGGATCCAGGGGGGCACCGGTACCCTCTACGCCGACATGGCGAGCAAGGCCAAGGGCAGCGGCCGGCAGACCGTCGCCTCGCAGATCCCGCTGGCCACCCTGGACCTCGGCGGCGTCGACATGCGCGGCGCCACCGGCCCCGTCTCCCTCGCGAACGTCCCCGCCACCCTCACCGCCCAGGGCGCCACGGCCTTCGCCGGCTACTACCCGGCGGGCACGGCCCTCGACCCGGTGAGCCTCACGGTCGACGTGCGGACGGCGACGCCTTCCGCCCCCGCCGAGTCGCCCGCGAAGTCGCCCTCCACGACGCCCTCGGCCGCCCCGGACCCGAAGACGACGGCCGGCGCCCCGCTCCGCGCCGCCGCCGTCGACTGGGGCGTCCGCCGCACCTTCCGCGAGTACGTCACCGGCGCCATCGCGCAGGGCCGGTGGACGCTCGCCGGCGGGGCCCAGGACGGCGGAGCCCTCTTCCGCTTCCCCTCCGGCACCGGCGCCTACGACCCCGCCGCCGGCACCCTCGACGCCGCCTTCGCCGGCAGCGTCCGCTTCACCGGCTCCCACCTCGACCTCACCCTCGGCGAGGTCACGGTCGAGGTGGCCGGCGGCAAGGGCACCCTCGCCGCCGACGTCACCCGGGACGGGAGGACGGAGAAGGCCGTCCCCCTCGTCACCTTCGCCGCCGGCGGACTCGCCCCGGAGAACGGCCTCGCCGTCGTCACCGAGGCGCCCGCCACCCTCACCGAGGGCGGCGCCCGGGCCTTCGGCGGGATGTACAAGGCGGGCACCGCGATGGACCCGGTCTCCCTCGCCGTCTCCGTCGACCCGGCCGCCGAGCTCCCGCCCCTGCCCGACCTCGGCAGCGAGCCCACGTCCTCGCCCTCCGCCGCGCCCGCGGCCCCGGCCACCGCGAGCCCCCCGGCCCCCGCCGCGCCCGCGAACGCCGCCGCCTCCGCGGACTCCGGCACCCCGGCCGGCGTCCTGGCCGGGATCGGCGCGGGCGTCCTGGCCGTCGCCGTCGCCGCGTACGCCCTCCTCCGCCGGCGCCGCGCCGGGGCACCGGAGGCGGCCGACGCGGCGCGGACGGCGGGTCCCGGCGCTCCCGCCGATCCGACCGGGGCCGCCGGGCCCACCGACTGACCCTCCCGCTCCGACACCCCGCACGGGCCGACGCGTCACGCCCGTGCGGCGGCACCCCACACCCTCGTACGCCCCCACCCCCCCCGCCCCACCCCCCGTTCCCGCCTAGGAGACCCCCGACATGGCCACCCGTATGCGCCGCCCCGTCACCCTCGCCGCCGCCGTCGCCACGGCCGCCGCCCTGGGCGCCGGCGCCCTGACCCTCGCGCTCCCCGCGTCCGCCGCGGACGGCGCCGCCCCGCCGATGTCCCTCGTGGACGGCACCCTGGACTGGGGCATCAAGCAGTCCTTCCGCAGCTACCTCGCCCAGCCCTTCGCCAAGGGGAGGACGACGGTGGAGGGCGGCGCGACCCAGGCCGCCGGAAACGGCGTCTTCACCTTCGTCGACGGCGCCGGCACCTACGACACGACCGGCCACGCCACCGCCACCGCCTTCAAGGGCGGTGTCCACTTCGAGGCCCACGAGGGCGTCCTCGACATCCGGGTCTCGGACGTCAGGCTCAGGACCGCGGGCTCGGCCGCGCCCACCGGCGAGATCACCGCGGACGTCGTCACCAAGGAGAAGGACGGCTCCTTCACCACCCGCGACGACGTCTCCTTCGCCGCTCTCGACATGAGCGGCGTCCGGCCCGGTCAGGGCGCCGGCGGCGCGATGGTCTTCAAGGACATCCCCGCCACGCTCACCAAGGACGGCGCCGCCGCCTTCGCCGGCTTCTACAAGGAGGGCGATCCCCTCGACGCCGCCACCCTCACCGTGAAGGCCGGCGCCCGTCCGACCACTCCTCCCACCACCCCGCCGCCCACCCCCACGCCCTCGACGACCCCGCCGACCACGCCCCCGACGACGCCCCCGACCACCCCGCCGACGACCGCCCCGACCACCCCGGTCCCGACCACCTCGGCCCCCACTCCCACCACCACGGCCCCGTCCCCGACCGGGACCGCGAGCCCGACCGCGACCACCCCCGCCAAGGACCCGGCCGCGGTCGTCGCCGGGCGGCTGACCTGGGGCGTCCTGGAGCGCTGGCGGGTGTACGTCGACGAGCGCTGCGGCGGCACCGTCACACCGGCCGCCGGTGCGACCGGGTCCGGCTCCGCGTACGCCTTCCGGGTCGACGAGGCCGAGCTCGACGCGGCCGCCCGCACCCTCACCGCCTCCTTCACCGGCCGCCTCGACTTCGTCTGCGCCGCGCACGGCATCGACTGGCGGATCGGCGGCCTGAAGCTCACCGCGAGCGGCACCACGGGCACCCTCACCGCCGACGTCACCACGGCCTCCGGCACCAGGAAGGGCGTGCGCTTCGCCGACCTCGACCTGACGAAGGCCGACTGGACGCCGAAGGACGAGGTCGTCACCCTCGCCGCCCTGCCCGCGAAGCTGACCGCCGACGGCGCCGCCCTGTTCGCCGCCCCCGGCGGCGCGTCCTTCTACGACGCGGGCCTCGCCCTCGACCCGGTGACCGTCTCCCTCGCCCTCGACGAGGACGCCACCCTCCCGTCCGCCACCACCGGTCCGACCGGCTCCACCGCCACCACCGGTACGGGGACGACCGGTTCGGGCACCACCGGCGCGGGCACCGCCGGTGGCGCGGGCACGGTCGGCGGTGCCGGGACGGTCGGCGGCGCGGGCACGGCCGGCGGCTCCGGGGCCCTCGCCGCCACCGGCTCCTCCGTCCCCACCGGCTTCCTGGCCGGCGCCGCCGCGCTGGTCGTCGCCGCGGGCGGCGCCGTCGTCGTCGCGGCCCGCCGCCGCACCGGCGCCGAGGGCTGACCGGACCGCCACCCCCCACCGGACAGGGCCGCGCCCCGGGGACGAACCCGAGTCGCGGCCCTGTCGCCTGCCCCTGGATGGTTCAATTCCGCCATGAACACGACTGGCGAGACCGGCACCGAGATCGACGTCCTGCGGGTCTTCTGCGCGGGCGACGGCCGCCACGGCAACGCCCTCGGAGTCGTACGCGACGGGCGCACCCACCCCGACGAGGCGTCCCGGCAGGCGCTCGCCAAGGAGCTCGGCTTCAGCGAGACCGTGTTCGTCGACGACCCCGAGCGCGGTGTCGTCGACATCTACACCCCCGGCCTGCGGCTCCCCTTCGCCGGGCACCCCCTCGTCGGCGCCGCCTGGCTGCTCGACCTGGAGGTGATCTGCCCGCCCGCCGGAGAGGTGTGGGTGCGCGGCGACGGCGAGTTCACCTGGATCGAGGCACGCGCCGCATGGGCGCCGCCGCGCACGCTGCGGCAGTACGCCTCCGCCGCCGAGGTGGACGCCCTCGACGTGCCGCCGCCGGGCGAGTGGATCTACGCCTGGGCGTGGGAGGAGGAGGCCGCCGGGCGGATCCGGGCCCGGGCCTTCCCCGGCCGCGGCGACGGCATCGACGAGGACGAGGCGACCGGCGCGGCGGCCCTGCTGCTCACCGAACGGCTCGGCCGGGCCCTGAACATCACGCAGGGCCGGGGGTCGCAGCTGCTGACCGCCCCCGGCCCTGACGGCATCGTGGAGTTGGGCGGACGGGTCCGCCTGGAGGGCACCCTCACCCGGTGAGGGCCCCCGTCACGCGCTGAGCGGGAACTCGCCGCCCAGCTCGCGGAAGACCGCGGTGTTGAAGGCGAAGGCCCGCCTGCACTCGTCGACGATCCGCTGCCTCTCCAGGTCGTCCGCGTTCACCCCGTCGAGGAGTTCGCGGTAGGACCGCTTGAACGCGGCCGGGTTGTCGATCGTGTCGAAGACGTAGAACCGCACGCCGTCGCCCTTGCGGGCGAAGCCCCAGGTCCGCTCGGCCTTGTCGCGGATGATCTGACCGCCCGACAGGTCGCCCAGGTAGCGGGTGTAGTGGTGGGCGACGTAGCCGGCGGGCCACGCCCGGGCGCACTCGGCGACCCGCGCCGCGTACGCCTCGGTGGCCGGCAGCGCGGAGAGCCCGGCGCGCCACTCCGGGCCGCGCAGATGGGCGAGGTCCGCCTCCAGGGCGGCCGTGCGGAAGAGCTCGGGCTGTATGAACGGCCCGGCGACCGGGTCCTCGCGCAGCGCCTCCGCGCCGTCCTCCAGGGCCCGGTACACGAACCAGAGCTGCTCCGTGTAGCGGGCGTAGGCGTCCACGCCCAGCCGTCCGCCCAGGAGGTCGCCCATGAAGGACGAGGTCTCCGCCTCCGTGTGCTGCTCGTGCGAGGCCGTGCGGATGAGGGTGGAGAAGGGCGTGTCCAAGGCGTGCCTCCGGGACCGATGGGGCGGGAACCAGTCGACTCGATTTTGCAAGGTTAGGCTTACCTAAGTCAACTGGTTTCCCGACGACCTGTCGGTAAAGGGTGTACCCCCGGGGGCGGTCAGGGCAACGTCAGGATGTCCGTCCCCGTCTCGGTCACCACGAGGGTGTGCTCGAACTGCGCGGTCCGCTTGCGGTCCTTCGTCACCACGGTCCAGCCGTCGTCCCACAGGTCGTACTCGTGGGTGCCGAGGGTCAGCATCGGCTCGATCGTGAAGGTCATGCCGGGCTGGATGACGGTGGTGTGGTGGGGCGAGTCGTAGTGCGGCACGATCAGGCCGGAGTGGAACGACGTGTTGATGCCGTGCCCGGTGAAGTCCCGGACCACGCCGTAGCCGAAGCGCTTGGCGTACGACTCGATGACCCGGCCGATGATGTTGATCTGCCGGCCCGGCTTCACCGCCTTGATCGCGCGGTTCAGCGCCTCCCGGGTGCGCTCGACGAGCAGCCGCGACTCCTCGTCGACGTCACCGCACAGGTAGGTGGCGTTGTTGTCGCCGTGGACGCCGCCGATGTACGCCGTCACGTCCAGGTTCACGATGTCTCCGTCGCGCAGCACCGTGGAGTCCGGGATGCCGTGGCAGATGACCTCGTTGACCGAGGAGCAGAGCGACTTGGGGAAGCCCCGGTAGCCGAGGGTCGACGGATAGGCGCCGTGGTCGCACATGTACTCGTGCGCGACCCGGTCGAGTTCGTCCGTGGTCACGCCCGGGGCGATGTGCTTGGCGGCCTCCTCCATCGCCCGCGCGGCGATGCGGCCGGCGATCCGCATCCGTTCGACGGTGTCGGGATCCTGCACCTCGGGCCCCGTGTACGGGGTGGGTGCGGACTTCCCGACGTACTCGGGGCGGCGGATCGAGCCGGGGACGGAGCGGGCGGGGGAGAGCTCCCCCGGTACGAGAAGCGACTGGCCAGACATGCCAGCGAGTCTAACGACCGCGTCTGGGGCAGCATGGTCCCGAAGGAAGGAGCCGACGACCATGGCCCTGTTCAAGAAGCGCACGGCCGGAAAGCCGGGCGAGTGGTACTACTGCCTGGAGCACAAGAAGGTCGAGGAAGGGCCCGAATGCCCGGCGAAGAACCGGTTCGGCCCCTACGCCACCCGTGAGGAGGCCTCCCACGCCCTGGAGACCGCCCGCGAGCGGAACCTGGAGTGGGAGACCGACCCGCGCTGGCACGACGCGCCCGGCCCGGAAGAGAGCCGGGACTGACGGCGGCGGGCGGCCGGGGCCCGGGTCACGCGGTCCCGGCCGGCGCCGTCGCCTCCTGCCGGGCCTTGCGGAGCAGCGCGTCCTCGTCCGTCGCGGAGTCGTAGCGGAGCAGCTTCGGCAGCGCCAGGCAGAGCAGGCCCACGGAGGCCACGCAGGCGACGCCGCCCGCCCACACGGCGGTACGGGTGCCGGTCCAGCCCGCCATCACGCCCGCCCGCACCTGGCCGAGCTGCGGGCCCACGCTGTACGAGAGCACCTCGATGCCCGCGAGCCGGCCGCGCAGCTCCTCCGGGATCGTCTGGTTCCAGATCGTCGACCGCCCGAGCCCGCTCAGCATGTCGCCGGCGCCCGCGAACGCCAGACAGAGCAGCACCGCCCACACGTTCCCGAACCACCCCGCGCCCGCGATCGCGAGGCCCCAGCCGGCGGCGCCGCCGGCCACGAGCAGCCCGTGCCGCCGCACCCGGGAGGTCCAGCCGCTGGTCAGCCCCAGCACCAGGGAGCCGACGGAACCGGCCGCGTACATGAGCCCCAGCGACCAGGGGGCGTCCAGCTCGTCCGCGAGGAACGGGAAGACGGCGTTCGGGAAGGCGAAGACCATGGCGGCCAGGTCGATCGCGTACGTCCCCAGCAGCACCGGCCGCGACCAGGCGTACCGGGCGCCCTGCGCGATCGACCGCAGCGACGGCTTCTCCGCGTCGTGCGCGGGCGGCGCGGGCGAGAGCCGGCGGCACATCAGCACCGACGCGGCGAACCCGGCCAGCGTCACCGCGTACGCCGGCGCGTGCCCCGCGTAGGCCACCACCACGCCCGCGACGGACGGCCCGGCGATCGCCCCCAGCTGCCACCGCAGCGAGTTCAGCGCGGCCGCCGCGGTCTGCTGCTCGTGCGGCACGATCCGCGCGAGCAGCGAGTCCAGCGCGGGCCGCTGGAGCCCCGCCAGCGCGGACACCCCCGCCGCGACCACGTACAGCGGCCACAGCAGCGGCTCGCCGAGCAGCGAGTTCAGCAGCAACAGCAGCGCGAGCAGTCCGAGCCCCGCCTCCGTCGCGACGATCACCCGCCGCCGGTCCACCGCGTCCGCCAGCGCCCCGCCGTACAGCCCGAACACCACCAGCGGGACCAGCTCCACGGCCCCCATCGCCCCCACGGCGAGCGGCGAGTCCGTCAGCTCCTTGATCTGCAGCGGCAGCGCCACCATCGCCATGGCGGAGGCGAAGTACGTGACGAGCCCCTGCCCCCACAGCAACCGGAAGTCACGGGAGGACCGCCAGGGCGAGGTGTCGGGAAGCACGGCGGCGAGCCGGGCGCGGAGCGTGGAGGGAGCGGGGGAGGACACGAAGAGCCATGCTGCGGCCGACGATCGCCCCGGGCAACCGAATTCCGCTCACCAGCGGGCGGGGGGCGGGGAGGTCAGGTGGTCGGCGAGGAGGGAGAGACGGGCGCGGAGACCGCGCGGCCGGGGGGCCGGGAGGCTGTTCTCGCCGGCCGCCGCGCCCACCAGGTGCTGGACCGTGTCCAGGTCCACCTCCGCCCCCTCCGCGACCGACAGCGCCTCGTGCGCGAGGCCCCGCACCTCCGCGTCCCCGCCGTCCAGGGACAGGACCGTCGCCCCGGCCCGCCGCGCGTCGTGCACCCGCTGCAGCAGGCCCTCCCCGGGACGCGACGGCGCCACGACGAGGAGGGTCGCGCCCCGGCCCGCCGCTTCGAGACGCCCCAGGCCGACCGCCAGGTGCGGAGGGTCGCCGGGCCGCGCCCGGTGGCGCACCAGGGTCGGGGCCAGCTCCGGGAGGCCCGACCAGGCCGCCTCGTCCACCAGGTGCGCCGCCAGGTGCCACGGCTCGTACGCCTCCGTGCCCACCAGCAGCAGCCCGCCCCGCTGCGGCACCACCGACGCCCGCAGCGTCCCGGCGAAGCGGCGGGCCGCCGCCGGCCACTCCGTCCCGGCGAGCACTTCCCGCAGCAACGCGACCCGTACGGCATCCATGGCGCCGCATCCTGCCCCAGCGGACCCGCCGCCCGCCCCCCGTATCCGCCGATCCACCCGAACGGGTCCCGAACCGGTCGGTAGGGTCGGCCCATGACTTCCTCGACTACTCCCCGCCCCGCGAAGGACCCCTGGGACCTGCCCGACGTCTCCGGACTCGTCGTCGGCGTCCTCGGCGGCACCGGCGACCAGGGCCGCGGCCTTGCCTACCGCCTCGCCGCCGCCGGCCAGCAGGTGATCATCGGTTCCCGCGCCGCCGACCGCGCCGAGGCCGTCGCCGCGGAGATCGGCCACGGCGTCGAGGGCGCCGACAACGCCGAGTGCGCCCGCCGCAGCGACATCGTCATCGTCGCCGTGCCCTGGGACGGCCACGCCAAGACCCTGGAGTCGCTGCGCGGGGAACTCGCCGGCAAGCTCGTCGTGGACTGCGTCAACCCGCTCGGCTTCGACAAGAAGGGCGCCTACGCCCTCAAGCCCGAGGAGGGCTCCGCCGCCGAGCAGGCCGCCGCGCTGCTCCCGGACTCCCGGGTCGCCGCCGCCTTCCACCACCTCTCCGCCGTCCTCCTCAAGGACACCTCGATCGCCGAGATCGACACCGACGTGATGGTCCTCGGCGAGGAGCGCGCCGACGTGGAGATCGTCCAGGCGCTGGCCGGCCGCATCCCCGGCATGCGCGGCGTCTTCGCCGGCCGGCTGCGCAACGCCCACCAGGTCGAGTCGCTGGTCGCCAACCTGATCTCGGTGAACCGCCGCTACAAGGCCCACGCGGGCCTGCGCGTCACCGACGTCTGAGCCGCCCCCTCCAGGGCACCCGCCGGGCCGGAGGGCGGAGCCGGAGAACGGACGCTTCGGGGCATGGGGGACACTGGTCGGGCACCGTCAGCCGTACCCGACAGGAGCCGACCCCCATGCCCCGTCTCGCCCTCTACGCCCTCGTGGTCTGCGCCCTGGCCGTCGCCGCGGCCGTGATCTCCTTCGTCAACGGCAGCTTCGTCGGCGTCGTCTGGGTCCTCCTCGCCGGCCTCTCCTCCAACATGGCCTGGTACTACGTCCGCCGCGCGAAGGCGGAGAAGGCCGCGGAGGCCGAGGCCGCGCTCGGCTAGGCCCTTCCCACCGGATCAGGCCGGGCAGTACTCCGGGGCGGTCTCCCAGAAGCGGAACAGCTCCGAGCCGCAGGAGCGGTCCACGTCGCCGACGCCCAGGGACCGCATCAGGGCGTCGACCGCGTCGAAGAAGGCGCCGTTGACGGCCGGCACGAAGAGCAGCGCGATCACGACGAAGAAGCCGTACGGCGCGTACGGCTCGATCTGCCGCTTCACCCGGTACGAGAGCCACGGCTCCAGGATCCCGTAGCCGTCGAGCCCCGGCACCGGCAGCAGGTTCAGGAGCGCGGCCGTCACCTGGAGGAACGCCAGGAACGCCAGCGCGTACCGGAAGGCCGCGGGCACCCCGTCGAGCGCGCCCAGCCAGAACGGCGCGGTGCACACCACCGCGAACAGCACGTTCGCCAGCGGGCCCGCCGCCGAGACCAGGCTGTGCTTCCAGCGGCCCTTGATCCGGCCCTGCTCGATGAAGACGGCGCCGCCCGGCAGACCGATCCCGCCCATGATCACGAAGAGCACCGGCAGCACCACGCTGAGGACGGCGTGGGTGTACGCGAACGGGTTCAGGGTCAGATAGCCCTTGGCGCCCACCGTGATGTCCCCGCCGTGCAGGGCCGTGCGGGCGTGCGCGTACTCGTGCAGACAGAGCGAGACGATCCACGCCGAGGTCACGAAGAGGAAGATCGCCACCCCGGGCAGGGCGGCGAAGTCCGTCCACACCGCCCATCCGGTGACCGCCATGACGGCGAGCACCGCCAGGAAGACGGGACTGATCCGGCGCTCCTGGCGGCGGACGGCGGCCGAACTCATCACGGACTCCCCGGAGACGGAACTGGACGCGGTGCGGGCTGGACGCGGCGCGGGCTGTCTGCGGGAGAACGTACCGCCCGGGCGGCCGGTTCCCCCCGCCGCCCGGCCCACCGGGGGCGCTCACGGAGAATGGGGGAGTGCGTTACTGCCTCCTGGGACCGACCCGTGTGCTGAGCGCCGACGGCAGCGAGCTGCCCGTCGGCGGTCCCCGCGTCCGCGCCCTGCTCACCGCCCTCGCCCTCCGGCCCGGCCGCGCGCTGCCGGTGGCCGCGCTCGTCGACGAGGTCTGGCACGGCGACGAGCCGCCGGCCGACGCCGTCGCCGCGCTCCAGGCGCTGGTCGGGCGGCTCAGGAAGGCGCTCGGGAAGGACCGGGTGCACTCCGCGGAGGGCGGCGGCTACCGCCTCGGCGCGGCCCGCGAGGACGTCGACCTCTACCGCTTCGAACGGCTCACCGCCGACGGCTCCGCGGCCCTCGCCGCCGGGGACCCCGGTCGGGCCGCCGCCCTCCTCGACGAGGCCCTGGGCCTCTGGGCCGGGCCCGCCCTCGCCGACCTGCCCGACCGGCACGCCGAGGCCGCCCGCTGGGAGGCCCGCCGCCTGGACGCCCGCCGCGGCCGGCTCGACGCCGCGCTCGCCCTCGGCCGGGCCGCCGACGTCCTGCCCGAGCTCACCGCCCTCTGCGCCGACCGGCCGCTCGACGAGCCCCTCCAGGCCCTGCGGATCCGCGCCCTGCGCGACACGGGCCGCGCCGCCGAGGCCCTCGCCGCGTACGAGGAGGTCCGCCGGACGCTCGCCGACCGGCTCGGCGCCGACCCGGGCCCCGGGCTGCGCGCCCTCCACGAACGGCTGCTCACGGCCGACGCCCCCGCGCCCGGCCCCGTTTCCGCCCCCGCCCCCGTGCCCACGTCCGCGTCCGCGTCCGCTCCCGCGCCGGTCCGTGCGGCGCCCGCGCCCGCCCCCGGGAACCTGCGGGCCCGGCTCACCTCCTTCGTCGGGCGCGACGACGAGATCGCCGCCCTCCGCCAGGACCTGGGCGCGGCCCGGCTGGTGACCCTGCTCGGGCCCGGCGGCGCCGGCAAGACCCGGCTCTCCCAGGAGGCGGCCGAACGGGCCGCCGACGCCTGGCCCGACGGCGTCTGGGTCGCCGAACTCGCCCCGGTCCGCGACCCGGAGGCCGTGCCCGAGGCCGTCCTCGCCGCCCTCGGCGGCCGCGAGACCGTGCTGCGTGGCGCCGGCGCCGAGGAACTCCGCGGCGGCGGCGACCCCGTGCACCGCCTGGTGGAGCACTGCGCGGGGCGGCGGATGCTGCTGCTCCTGGACAACTGCGAGCACCTGGTGGACGCGGCGGCGCGGCTCGCGGAGACGGTCCTCGCCCGCTGTCCCGGCGTACGGGTGCTGGCGACGAGCCGGGAGCCGCTGGGCGTGCCGGGGGAGCGGCTGCGGCCGCTGGGTCCGCTGCCGGAGGCGACGGCGCTGCGCCTGCTGGGGGAGCGGGGCGCGGCGGCGCGGCCGGGTTTCGACGTGTCCGCGGACCCGGAGGCTGCCGGGGAGATCGTGCGGCGTCTCGACGGGCTGCCGCTGGCGATCGAGCTGGCGGCGGCGCGGCTGCGGATGCTGTCCCCGCGGCAGATCGCGGACCGGCTCGACGACCGGTTCCGGCTGCTGACCTCGGGCTCGCGGACGGTGCTGCCGCGCCAGCAGACCCTGCGGGCGGTGGTGGACTGGTCGTGGGAGCTCCTGGAGGAGCCGGAGCGGGCGGTGCTGCGGCGGCTCGCCGTCTTCACCGGCGGCTGCGACCTGGAGGCGGCGGAGGCGGTCTGCGCCGGACCGGAGGGCGCGGACGTGCTGACCGTGCTGGGCGCCCTGGTCGACAAGTCGCTCGTGGTGTCGGCGCCGGGGGAACGGGGGATGCGGTTCCGGCTCCTGGAGACGGTCGCCGAGTACGCCGGCGAGCGGCTCGACGAGGCCGGGGAGCGCGCCGGGGCGGAGCGGGACCACCTCACGTACTACCGCGAGCTGGCCCGCACCCGGGACCCGGCGCTGCGCGGCGCCGGGCAGCTCGCCGCCATGGCCTGCTTCGACGCCGAGTACGGAAACCTCCGCACCGCGCTCGCCCGGGCCGTCGCCGCCCGCGACGAGGACGAGGCGCTCGTCCTCGTCCACTGCCTGCTCTGGTACTGGCAGCTGCGGGACCTGCGCGCCGACGCCCTCCAGGGCGCCCGGGCCGCCGCGGGGCTCGGCCCCGACCCGTTCGCCTCGGCCGCGCCGCCCGTCGTCCCGCTCCACGAGCCGTGCACGGCCGTGCCGCCGCCGCTCTCCGAGGAGCAGCGCTGGGAGGCCCGGCGGGGCGTCCGGCTCGTCGAACTCCTCAACATGGACCACGAGACGGCCCGCTGGACCACCCCCGAGGGCGCCGCCAGGCTCCGCGAGATCACCGCCGTCTACCGGCCCGGACTCCCGCAGACCTGTCGGCTGCCCGGCTCCTTCGCCGTCTTCGCGGTCGTCATCCTCGGCGAGCCCGGCAAGCTCCACGAGCTCCTCGACACCACCGTCGAGACGTGCCGCCGGCACGGCTACGACTGGGAGCTCGCCAGCGTCCTGCACCTGCGCGCCAACATGCTGGCCAACCGGGGCGACTGGGCCGACCAGGCCATCGCGGACGCCGACGAGAGCCTGGCGATCTTCGAGCGGTTCGGGGACGCCTGGGGCATGGCGGAGGCGCTGTCCTCCCGCGCCGAGGCCCATGAGCGGAAGCTCGAATTCGACGAGGCCGCCGCCGACTTCGCGGCCGCCATCGGCTACGCGGAGAAGATCGACGCCCCGTCGCAGCAGGCCCTGCTCCGCGCCCGCTACGCCGACATCCTCGTCGAGACCGGCCGGTTCGAGGAGGGCGAGGCGATCCTCCGGGAGATCCTGGACGGCCGCCACGGCACGGGCCACGAATCGCAGCTCGGCGCCCGGCTCTTCCTCGCCCACGCCCTCGGCCGCACCGGCCGCACCGTGGAGGCGCGGCAGCACCTCACCGTCCTCCTCAAGGAGTTCGGCAGCGAGACCCTCTCCCTCTTCGAGGGCTTCACCCTGGCCGGTCTGGCCTGGATCGACGTCCTGGAGGGGGACTACGCCTCGGGGCTGCGGAACGCGGTCGAGGGGTACGCGCGCTCCCTGAGCCCGCTGTCGATGATGGTCGCCCCGCAGATGCCGGCCGGTCACCTCGCCGTCGCGGCCTGGGCGCTCGCCGGGCTCGGCGGGTCCGGGGCGCGGACGGCGGCCGTGCTCCTGGGCGCGCGGGAGGGCCTGGTGCCGTCGGGGCACCGGCGGCCGGCGCTGGAGCGGGAGAACCAGGAGCGGGCGGCGGAGCTGGCCCGGTCGGTCCTGGGGGAGGCGGAGTACGCCGCCGCGTACGCCGAGGGCGACGGCCTCTCCCTGGAAGAGGCCGCCGCCCTGCTCGGCAGCGCCGCCGACGCGATCAGTGAGCGCGCCGAGTCCTGAGCCCCCGTCACGGGGGCGCCGTCTCAGGTCTTCTTGCGGAACTTGGAGACCGCGAGCGGCGCCGTGACGACGGTGATGGCCAGCGCCCAGCCCAGCGTCATCCACACGGAGTGGGCGACCGGGCCGCCGTTGATCAGGTTCCGGGCGGCGTCCGCGAGGTTGGACAGCGGGTTGTAGTCCGTGAAGGTCTCCAGCCAGCCGGGCATCGTCGTCGTCGGGGCGAAGATCGAGGAGCCGAACTGGAGGGGCATCAGGACCAGCATCGCCATGCCCTGGACCGCCTGCGCGGACTTCAGGCTCAGGCCGAGCAGGATGAAGATCCACATCAGGGAGGCGCCGAAGACCGCCGACAGGCCGATGGCGGCGAGCAGGTGGAGCACCGAGGTGTGGATGCTCAGACCGAGCAGGAAGCCCATGCCGAGGAGGATCGCGGTGGCGATCATCATCCGGCCGAGCTCGACGACGATCTTGGCGATGAGGACCGAGGAGCGGGCGATCGGCATCGTCCGGAACCGGTCCATCACCCCCTTCTTGAAGTCGTCGTTGATGCCCACGCCGACGCCCATGGCGATGTTCATGCCCATCATGGCCATCAGGCCCGGGGTCACGTAGTTCACGTAGACGTCGTTGTTGCCCTTGCCGGAGATCGCGCCGCCGAAGACGTACACGAAGAGCAGGATGAAGATGATCGGCATGAACACGGCGTCGAACATCGACTCCGGGTCCTGCTTGATCTGGAGGGCGTTGCGCCGGGCGAGCGCGCCGATGTGGCGGAGGTTGGCCCGCAGGCCGATGCGGGTGTCGGCGTCGGAGCGGACCGGCCGGGCCGGGCCGGGGACGCCGGAGGTGCCGGCGGACGCCTTGGTGACCGTGGTCGTGCTCACGCGGCGACCTCCTCGCTGATGGTGTCGGACAGGTCGGACCCGGTGGACTTCTGGCCGGTGATGGCCAGGAACACCTCGTCCAGGCTGGGCAGGTGGGTGCCGATGTGGGCGACGCCGAAGCCGCGCGCGCCGAGCAGCGCGACCACGGCCGTCAGCTGCTGGTCGGTGAGGATCGGCACGTAGAGCGCGGCCTCGTCGGGCACCACGGTCGCGCCGGCGACGCCGTCGAGACCGGTCTCGCGCAGCGCGGCCGCCATCGCGGGCAGCTGCTCCGGGTCGATCGGGCGGACCTTCAGGGTCCGGCCGCCCACCCTGGCCTTGAGCTCGTCGACCTCGCCCTGGGCGATGACCTTGCCCCGGTCGATGACGGTCAGCTCGCTCGCGAGCTGCTCGGCCTCCTCCATGTACTGGGTGGTGAGGAGGACGGTGACGCCCTCGGAGACCATCCGCTTCACCTCGTCCCACACCTCGTTGCGGGTGCGGGGGTCGAGGCCGGTGGTCGGCTCGTCCAGGTAGAGCACGGCCGGCTGCCCGATCATCGAGGCGGCGAGGTCGAGGCGGCGGCGCATGCCGCCGGAGTAGTTCATCGCCGGGCGCTTGGCGGCCTCGGTGAGGGAGAAGCGCTCCAGCATCTCGTCGGCGCGGCGGCGGGCGTCCGCGCGGGACAGGTCGAGCAGCCGCCCGATCATGTAGAGGTTCTCGAAGCCGGAGAGCTTCTCGTCGACGGAGGCGTACTGGCCGGTGAGGCCGATGGTGCGGCGCAGCTGGCGGGGCTGTCGCACCACGTCGTAGCCGGCGACGGTGGCGGTCCCGGAGTCCGGGACGAGGAGGGTGGAGAGGCAGCGGACGAGGGTGGTCTTCCCGGCGCCGTTGGGCCCGAGGACCCCGAGGACGGTGCCCTCGCGGACGTCCAGGTCGACCCCGTCCAGGGCCTTGGTCTCGCCGAAGTGCTTCACGAGGCCCCGGACCTCGACGGCGTTGGTCTGTGATCGCGTCATGTCCACCATGGAACAGGGCGCCACTGACAGTCGTCCGACATTTTTCCGACAGACGGCCGACAGCCCGCCGATGGGGGTGTCGGCGGGCTGTCGGTGGTGCCGGGAGCGGACTAGTGGAAGGTGTGCTCCTCGGCGGGGAAGGCCCCGCCGGCCACGTCCTCGGCGAAGGCGCGGGCGGCGTCGCCGAGCGTCTCGCGGAGGTTGGCGTACTGCTTGCTGAAGCGCGGCACCCTGCCGTCGGTGAGTCCGGCCATGTCGGTCCAGACGAGGACCTGGGCGTCGGTGTCGGGGCCGGCGCCGATGCCGATGACCGGGATGTGCAGCGAGCGGGTGACCTCGGCGGCCAGCTCGGCCGGGACCAGCTCCAGGACGAGCGAGAAGGCGCCCGCGTCCTGGGCGGCCTTGGCGTCGCGCAGCAGCTTGTGCGCGGCCTCGTCGGAGCGGCCCTGGACCCGGTAGCCCATGGTGTTCACGGACTGCGGGGTGAGGCCCAGGTGGGACATGACGGGGATGCCGGCCTGGACCAGCATCTCGGTCTGCGGCAGCGAGCGCTCGCCGCCCTCCAGCTTGACCGCCTGGACACCCGCGTCCTTGACCAGCCGGGTCGCGCTGCGCAGGGCCTGGACGGGCCCTTCCTGGTACGAGCCGAAGGGGAGGTCGCCGACGACGAGGGCGCGCCGGGTGCCCCGGACGACGGCGGCGGAGAGGAGGGCCATCTCGTCCATCGTGACGGGCACGGTGGTGTCGTAGCCGAGGTGGCAGTTGCCCATGGAGTCGCCGACGAGGATCACCGGGATCCCGGCCTCGTCGAAGACGGAGGCGGTCATGGCGTCGTAGGCGGTGAGCATGGGCCACTTCTCGCCGCGCGTCTTGGCGGCGGCGATGTCGTGGACGGTGAGACGGCGCGAGCCCTTGCCTCCGTACAGCGTCTTCGTGCTGTCGGCGGGCGGTTTCTGGGCAGCCTGAAGCGTCATGGTGAACGGCTCCTTGTGTCATCTCGAGGCGCCCTGACGGCGTCCCCGGACCACATCCATGGTGGCACTTCGCCGGGTGGGCGGGGAAGTGGGCCGGAGTGGCGCTGTTCACACGACGGGCATTTCAGATACGAGACGGACCCGTATCGAAATGGGTCTACAGTGGTGTTCATGCCAGAGCCGTCCCCGTCCTCGCCCGTTCTTCCCGCGTCCGTGCCCGAGGCCGTCCACCGCCGCCGCTGGGCCGTCCTCGGCGTGCTGATGCTCAGCCTGCTGATCGTCGTCCTCGACAACTCGATCCTGAACGTGGCGGTCAAGACGATCGCCTCCCCGGCCCCCACCGGCCTCGGCGCCACCCAGAGCGAGCTGGAGTGGGCGATCAACTCCTACACGCTCGTCTTCGCCGGCCTCCTCTTCGCCTCCGGCCTGCTCGGCGACCGGCTCGGCCGCAAGAAGTCCCTCCTCTTCGGCCTCGCCGTCTTCGGCGCCGGCTCCGCCCTCGCCGCCTTCTCCGGCTCGCCGGGCGAGCTGATCGCCTTCCGGGCCGTGATGGGCCTCGGCGCGGCCTTCGTCATGCCGGCCACCCTCGCCGTCCTCATGAACGTCTTCGAGCGCGACGAGCAGCCCAAGGCGATCGGCATCTGGGCCGGCGGCGTCGGCCTCGCCATCGCGATCGGCCCGATCACCGGCGGCGTCCTCCTGGAGCACTTCTGGTGGGGCTCGATCTTCCTGGTCAACGTGCCGGTCGTGCTCGTGGCCCTGGCCCTCATGACCTGGCTCGTCCCCGAGTCCAGGGACCCCGCCCCCGGCCGGATCGACCTGGTCGGCGTGGGCCTCTCCGTCCTCGGACTCGTCCTCCTCGTGTACGGGATCATCCGCGGCGGCGAGCGGGCGTCGTTCACCGAGGCGGGGGTCCTCGTCCCGGTCCTCGCCGGTCTCGCGGTCCTCACCGCGTTCGTCCTGTACGAGAAGCGCAGCGACCATCCGGCCCTGGACGTCTCGTACTTCCGCAAGCCGGTCTTCTCGGCCGCCGTCGCCGCCATCGCCCTGGTCTTCTTCGCCCTCATGGGCGTGACCTTCTTCTCCGCCTTCTACCTCCAGAGCGTCCGCGGCTACAGCGCGCTCGACTCCGGCCTGCTCCTGCTGCCGCTCGCCCTCGCCCAGATGGTCTTCGCGCCCCGCGCCCGGCTCGCCGTCGAACGCTTCGGCGCGCGGGCGGTCTGCGCCACCGGCATGGCCGCCGTCGCCCTCGGGCTCGGCGCCTTCGCCTTCTTCGACGCGGACACCCCGGTGTGGGTGATGGCCCTGGTCTTCCTGGTGCAGGGCGCGGGCATGGCGCACATCATGCCGCCGGTCACCGTGGCGATCATGCAGACGCTGCCCCGCGAGAAGGCGGGCTCCGGCTCCGCCGTCAACAACACCTTCCGCCAGGTCGGCGGCGCGCTCGGCGTGGCCGTCCTCGGCTCGGTCCTCTCCTCGGTCTACCGGGGCGAGATCGAACCCCACCTCACGGCCCTGCCGCCGGCGGCGCGCGCCGCGGCCGGCGAGTCCCTGGAGGCGACCCTCGCGGTCGCCGACAAGCTGGGCGCCGGAAGCCTCGTGGCCCCCGCCCACCAGGCCTTCCTCGACGCCATGCACGTCACGGCCTACGCCTCGGCGGCGGTCGCGGTGGTCGGCACGGTGGTGGTGGCCGTCTTCCTCCCGGGCCGCACCCCCTCCCCGGCCCACCCGGCCCCCGCCCCCGCGGAACCCGCGGACCGGGTCCGCCGCTGACACCGCACCCCGGAGCCGGTCCGCCGCTGACACCGGACCCCTTAGCCGGTCCGCCGCCCCCGGACCCCGGACCCGGTCCGCCGCTCACCCCGCCCCCCGGAGCCGCCCGCCGCTGCCCCCGGCCCCTCCTCGGGAGCCTCCGCCCCGCCCCTGGCGCGCGGGGCCGGACCCGCCCCTCCGGGCGCGGCCCCCGGCGGCGCGGGGGGCGAGAATGAGGGGTGGCGGGTTTCCCATGACGACGAAAGGCGGCGCGCGTGTCCCTGGCGGACGGCGAGAACCCCGGAGCCCCGGGCGAGCCCGGCCCGGCCCCCGGGCGGCGGCGCCCGGCGGCGGACGGGACCGGAGCCCCCGGGCCGCGGCGGGCCGGGACGGGCGACGCGGTCGCGGCGGGTCCCCAGGAGCGCGAGCCCGGCCCGGACGGGTCTCCGGGGCGCGAGCCCGCCCCGGACGGGACTGCGGGACGGGAGCCCTGCGCCGAGGGCGGGCCGCGGCGGGGCCGTCCCCGGAGCGAGGCGGCGGAGCAGGCGATCTTCGACGCCGTCATCGGGCTCCTGGAGGGCGGGGTGCCGCTCGGTGACATCTCCATCGAGCGGATCGCCCGGACCGCCGGGGTCGGCAAGGCGACGATCTACCGCCGCTGGTCCGGCAAGGAGGACCTCCTCGTCGAGCTGATCCGGTCCGTCGAACCCCCCGACCCGGAGCTGCCGGGTCTCTCCGTCCGCGACGACCTCGTCATGCTGCTGGAGTTCATGCGCAGGCGCGGCCTCGCCAAGCGGACGTCCGCGTTGCTGCGGAACATGTTCGCGCAGATGCAGACGCACCCCCGGCTCTGGGACCAGTACCACCGCACCGCGATCGAGCCCCGCCGCAGGCGCGGCATCGAGGTCCTGGAGCGCGGCGTCGCCACCGGCGAGGTGCGGGCCGATCTCGATCTGGACCTGGTCAACGACCTGTTCGTCGGACCGCTGCTGCTCCGTACCGTCCTCCAGCCGGACGCCGACCTGTCGCCGGACTTCCCGGCGCGCGTCGCGGACGCCATTCTCGACGGGGTCCGGCCGAGGGACTGACCGCGGCCCGACCCGTACGAATGTGCGCGTTCTGTCACAGCCCGCCCGAACCGGCGTCCCGCCGGAACCCCGTCACGCGCCACGGCCGTCCTTGGGGGAGTGCGCGGGGCCCCGCATCGCCTAGGGTCGAGGCCGGGTCCCGGAGCACGGACGGTACGACGGCACGACGGCACGGCAAGGCGAGCGAGGGCAGCGATGACGCGGGTGGACATGACGGGGACGGAGCACGACGGAACGGGAGGTGCCCGTTCCGGGGCTCGCGACCGGTTCCGCTCCGCTCTCGGCCGCCTCCGCCGCGACCCCGGCATCTGGCGCCGCGGCATCGTGCTGGCGCTCTGCGCCGTCGTCCTCACGCTCCTGATGGTCTTCCACGCGGAGATCCCCAACCGCGTCGGCAACCTCGGCAGCCTCACCGAGACCTTCCTGCCCTGGCTCGGCCTCTTCGTGCCGGTCCTGCTCCTCCTCGCCCTGCTCCGCCGCTCCGCCACCGCGCTGATCGCGCTGCTGCTCCCGGCGGTCGTCTGGCTCAACCTCTTCGGCGGTCTCGTCGCCGACAAGTCGGCGTCCGGCGGCGACCTCACCGTCGCCACCCACAACGTCAACGCCGACAACCCCGACCCCGAGGGCACGGCCCGTCAGCTGGCCGGCTCCGAGGCCGACGTGCTGGCCCTGGAGGAGCTGAAGGCCGACATGGTGCCGGTCTACGAGCGGGAGTTGGCGGAGAAGTACCCGTACCACTCCGTCCAGGGCACCGTCGGCCTGTGGAGCCGGCTGCCGCTGCGCGACTCCCGCCCGGTCGACATCCACATGGGCTGGACCCGCGCCATGCGGGCCACCGTCGTCGCCCCCCAGGGCGAGTTGCGGGTGTACGTCGCCCACCTGCCCTCCGTGCGGGTCAAGCTGAACGCCGGCTTCACCGCGAACCAGCGCGACACCAGCGCCGACGCCCTCGGCGAGGCCATCGCGAACGACCGGGCCCAGCGGATCGTCCTCCTCGGCGACCTCAACGGCACCATGAACGACCGCGCCCTCAACGCCGTCACCTCCCAGCTGCGCTCCACCCAGGGCGCGGCGGGGGACGGCTTCGGCTTCTCCTGGCCCGCCTCCTTCCCGATGGCCCGCATCGACCAGATCCTGGTCCGGGGCGTCGAGCCGGTCTCCTCCTGGGCGCTGCCGCAGACGAAGAGCGACCACCTCCCCCTGGCGGCCCGCGTCACCCTGTGACCCCGCGCGCGAGCGGGTGCGCGACGTGACCCCGCGCGCGCCGGCGTACGGGTGTGCGGCAGCCGAAACCCACTCTTCATCCCCCGGTGGCCGGGGGACCCTCCGGGATCTGCCACAATTTGTTTCGTAAGAAAACAAACCCCTGGATCCGGAAAGGGTCTCCCACCCATGCCCGTGGCCCTGATAGCCCTGGCCATCTCCGCTTTCGGCATCGGCACCACCGAGTTCGTGATGATGGGCCTGCTGCCCAACGTCGCCGGCGACCTCGGCACCACCGTCCCCACCGCGGGCCACCTCGTCTCCGCCTACGCCCTCGGCGTCGTCGTCGGCGCCCCGCTCCTCACCGCCCTCGGCTCCCGCCTCCCGCGCAAGCGGATGCTGCTCCTGCTGATGGCCCTCTTCACCGTCGGCAACCTCGCCTCCGCCCTGGCCCCCGGCTACGGCTGGCTGCTCGCCGGCCGGGTCCTCGCCGGCCTCCCGCACGGTGCCTTCTTCGGCGTCGGCGCCGTCGTCGCCGCCCGCCTCGTCCGCCCCGACCGGCAGGCCCGCGCGGTCGCCACCATGTTCCTGGGCCTCACCGTCGCCAACATCCTCGGCGTCCCCGCCGCCACCCTGCTCGGCCAGCACCTCGGCTGGCGCGCCACCTTCGTCGTCGTCGGCGTCATCGGCCTGGTCGCGCTCGCCGCCCTCGCCCGGCTGGTCCCCGAGCTCCCCGTCGACGAGCGCCAGGGCCTCGGCCGCGAGCTGCGCGCCCTCGGCCGCACGCAGGTCCTGCTCGGGCTGCTCACCGCCGTCCTCGGCTTCGCCGGCGTCTTCGCCGTCTACTCCTACCTGGCCTCCATGACCACCGAGGTGATGGGCTTCGGCGAGTCCACCGTCACGATCGTGCTCGCCCTCTTCGGGATCGGCATGACGGGCGGCGCGCTCGCCGCGGGACCGCTCACCGACCGCGCCCCGCGCCCGACCCTCTACGGTTCGCTCGCCGCCCTCGCGGTGACCCTGGTGGCCTTCCGCTTCACCGTCCACGTGCCCTGGCTGGCCCTGGTCACCGTGGTGGTGCTCGGCGCCGTCGGCTTCATGACGACCACCCCGCTCCAGATGCTCGTCATGGAGAAGGCGAAGGACGCCCCGACGCTCGCCTCCGCCTCCAACCACTCCGCCTTCAACCTCGCCAACGCCGGCGGAGCCTGGGCCGGCGGCGCCGCCGTCGCGGCCGGCTGGGGCTGGACCTCCCCGGCCCTGGTCGGCGCGGGCCTCGCCGCCGCGGGCCTCGCCGTCGCCGTCGTCGCCGGTCTCCTCGACCGCCGGGAGGGCGGTACGGGCGAGGGGGCCTCGCACGTCGTCGCGCGAAGCCCCCTCGCCGGCCGGGAGGCCGGGGTCAGGACGCCGGTGTCTCCCGCCAGCGGTTCGTGATCGGCAGCCGCCGGTCCTTGCCGAAGCCCTTCGCCGAGATCTTGGTGCCCGGCGGGTACTGGCGCCGCTTGTACTCCGCCGCGTCGACCATCCTCAGCGTCCGCGCCACCAGCTCCGCGTCGAAGCCGGCCGCCACGATCGCCTCCGTGCCCTGGTCCCCGTCCACGTACAGGGCGAGGATCCGGTCGAGCACCTCGTAGTCCGGCAGCGAGTCGGTGTCGACCTGGCCCGGGCGCAGCTCGGCGCTGGGCGGCTTGACGATCGAGTTCTCCGGGATCGGCGGGGTCTGGCCGCGCTCCTCGGCCGCCCGGTTGCGCCAGCGGGCCAGCCGGAAGACGTCCGACTTGTAGACGTCCTTGATGGGGCCGTAGGCGCCGACGGAGTCGCCGTAGAGGGTCGAGTAGCCCACCGCCAGCTCGGACTTGTTGCCGGGGGCGAGGACGAGGTGGCCCTCCTGGTTGGAGATCGCCATCAGGGTGGTGCCGCGCAGCCGGGACTGGAGGTTCTCCTCCGCGAGCCCGCTGAGCTCCAGCGAGGCCATGTACGCGTCGAACATCGGCCCGATCGGGACCGTGCGGAGGTGCAGCCCGGTCCTGCGGGCCAGTTCGGCCGCGTCGCCCCGGGAATGGTCGGAGGAGTACTTAGACGGCATCGACACCCCGTGCACCCGGTCCGCGCCGAGCGCGTCGCAGGCGATCGCGGCGACCAGGGCCGAGTCGATCCCGCCGGAGAGGCCGATCACCACCGAGCCGAAACCGTTCTTCGCGACGTACGCGCGCAACCCGATGACCAGCGCCGAGTAGACCTCCTCGTCGTCGTCGAGCCGCTGCGCGTAACCGCCGGTCAGCTCCGCCTCGTACGCCGGTACCGCCTCCGCGGCCTCCCCGGCGAGCACCGCGCGGTCGATCCGGAGCCCGTCGTCCACCACGGTCCCCGGCACCGGGGCGTCCGGGTCGGCGGCCGGCAGGTCCAGGTCGAGGATCACGCTGCCCTCGGTGAACTGCGGGGCCCGCGCGATCACCTCGCCCGCCGCGTCCACCACGATCGAGTCCCCGTCGAAGACCAGCTCGTCCTGCCCGCCGGTCGAGGCGAGGTACGCGGTCGTGCAGCCGGCCTCCTGGGCCCGCTTGCGGACCAGTTCGAGCCGGGTGTCGTCCTTGTCCCGCTCGTACGGCGAGGCGTTCACCGAGAGCAGCAGCCCGGCCCCGGCGCTGCGCGCCGCCGGCACCCGGCCGCCCTCCTGCCACAGGTCCTCGCAGATCGCGAGCGCCACGTCGACCCCGCGGACCCGCAGCACCGGCAGGGTGTCGCCCTGCACGAAGTAGCGGAACTCGTCGAAGACGCCGTAGTTCGGCAGATGGTGCTTGGCGAAGCGGAGCACGGCACGGCCGCGGTGCAGCACCGCCGCCGCGTTCTCCGGGGAGCCGGCCGGGCGCCCGAGCCGGGGCACCGCCCGCTCGGTGCGGTCCAGGTAGCCGACGACCACCGGCACCTCGCCGAAGCCCTCGTCGGCGAGCCGCTCCGCGAGCGCGAGCAGCGCCGCGCGGGAGGCCTCGACGAAGGACGGCCGCAGGGCCAGGTCCTCGACGGGATAGCCGGTCAGCGCCATCTCGGGGAACGCGACGAGGTGCGCGCCCTGTCCGACGGCGTGCCGGGTCCAGTGGACGATCGCCTCGGAGTTCCCGGCGATGTCCCCGACGGTCGAGTCGATCTGATTCAGCGCGAGGCGTAGTCGATGCACGCCCCCCAGTCTAATCGTCAAATCGACGCTATGTCCCGGGAACCGCGACCGGTCCCCGGCCGGCCCACCCGCTCCGTCCCGACATGCGAAGTACGTCCACCCCCGTGATCATGGGCCCATGACGACCACTGACGATCCGGCGGAGTCGGCCCGGCCCGCCACCGGCGAGGACGCGGCGGTCCTCCAGGACGACGGCACCAAGCGGCAGTTCATCTCCTGGCTCACGCTCGCCTTCATGACGACGGCGTCCGTCGCCTCCCTGCGGCCCGCGCCGACCATGGCCATCTACGGCCTGGCCGCGGTCTTCCTCTACCTCCTCCCCGCCGTCGTCTTCCTGCTCCCCACCGCCCTCGTCGGTGCCGAACTCGCCTCCGGCTGGTCCGGCGGCATCTACCGCTGGGTCAGCGAGGCCCTCGGCAAACCCCTCGGCTTCCTCGCCGTCTGGTGCCAGTTCGCCATGACGATCGCCTACTACCCCAGCCTGCTCGCCTACGTCGCCTCGACCTTCGCGTACGTCATCGACCCCTCGCTCGCCGAGAACGGCCTCTACGTCGCGATCGTCATCGTCACCGTCTACTGGGCCGGCGTCTGGATCTCCTCGCGCGGCACCAAGGCCATCGCCGGACTCTCCTCCTTCGGCCTGATCGTCGGCACCCTCGTCCCCGGCGTGCTCCTCGTCCTCCTCGGCATGGTCTTCCTCGGCCAGGGCAACCCCTCCGCCCAGCCGATGACCGCCGACCACTGGCTCCCGCCGTGGACCGGCCTCGCCAGCCTCGTCCTCATCGTCAACAACTTCCTGTCCTACGCGGGCATGGAGATGAACGGCGTCCACGTCTCCTCGCTGCGCGAACCCAAGCGCGAGTACCCCAGGGCGATGTTCCTGGCCACCGGGCTCGTCCTGCTGATCTTCATCCTCCCGGCCCTCGCCATCGCCTGGGTCATGCCGTCCGAACAGCTCAGCCTCACCGCCGGCCTCATGCAGGCCTTCGAGGCCTTCTTCGACCACTTCTCCATCGGCTGGATGACCAGGGTCGTCGGCGTCATGCTGGTCTGCGCCGCCCTCGGCGGCATGCTCACCTGGCTCTCCGGACCCGCCAAGGGCCTCGTGCTGCTCTCCCGCCAGGAGGGCTACCTCCCGCCCGCCTTCCAGAAGTTCAACAAGGCCGGCTCCCCGACCGCCATCATGGTCGCCCAGGGCGTCGTCACCACCCTGATCGGCATCCTGTACGCCTTCAGCGACAGCGTCTCCAGCTCCTACTGGATGTTCTCCGTCATCACCGTGCAGATCTACCTGATCGCCTACCTGCTGATGTTCGTCGCGGTCGTCCGACTCCGCCGCACCCAGCCCGGCGTCGAGCGCGGCTTCCGCGTCCCCGCCGTCACCTGGGTCGCCACCATCGGCTTCGTCGCCTCCGTCCTCGCCCTCGTCATCGGCTTCGTCCCGCCCGACCAGTTCGACGGCGAACCGCTCTGGCGCTACCTGCTGGTCGTCGGCGGCGGCCTGCTCGTCCTCGGCATCCTCATCCCCGCGGCCCTGCTCAGGTTCCGCAAGCCCGAATGGGTCCACCCGGACCACCGGGAACCTTCCGGCACTCCCTGACGTCTGACCCCGTATGCCCGGAAAGGTCACGCGCGCCCCCGCCGCCCTGCTGTTCCTGGGGGCGCTCGCGTACACCGCCTGGGTCCTCGAAGCCGTCGTACGGACCGGTCTCGACCCGGTCCGTACGTACGTCTCCGAGCTCGCCGCCGCCGACCAGCCCCTCGGCGGCCTCTTCCGCGCCACCGACCTCGCCGCCGGCCTCCTCGTCCTCGCCGGCGCCGTCCCCGGCCTCCTCGCCGCCCGCGCCCCCGCCAGGCCCCCGGCCGGCGTCCCCGGCTGGGCCCGCCCCGCCCCCGGGGCCACCGCCCGCCGCCCCTGGCTCCTCGCCGGCTGGGCCGCCCTCGCCCTCTTCGGCGCCGCCACCGCCGTCGACTCCCGCCTCCCGCTGAGCTGCGCCGCCACCGCCGACCCCGACTGCGCCGCCCGCGAGTCCGCCGGCCTCCTCCCCGCCACCCACACGGCCCACGCCGTCAGCTCCGGACTCGCCATGACGGGTGCGCTCCTCGCCATGCTCACCCTCACCCTCGCCGCCCGCCGGTACGGCCTCTGGCCGCCCCTGGCCCGCACCGGACCGGTCCTCGTCGGTCTCGCACTCGCCGCCACCGCCTGGACCCTCGCCGCCGTCGCCGCCTTCGAGGCCGGCCGGGGCCACTGGGCCCTCGGCGCGGGCCAGCGCCTCCAGGTGCTGCTCGTCGCGGTGTGGCTCGTGGTCCTCGCCGCGTCCCTGGCGAGAGAGGACGCCCGGAAGTGACCGCCGCGGGACGCCCGGACACGGCCTTCGTACGGATCGGGGGCCTCGCCCACCACGTCGCCGTCGACGGCGAGGGCCCGGTCTGCGTGCTCTCCGCCGGGCTCGGCCTCTGCTGGTTCGACTGGGACCCGGTCGTCCCGCTGCTCGCCCCGCACCGCACCGTCGTCCGCTTCGACCGCCCCGGCCACGGCCTGACCCAGGAGAGCACCGCGCCCCCGACCCTCGCCGGGGAGGCCGGGCGGATCGCCGCCCTCCTGGACGCCCTCGGCCTGCCCGGGCCCGTCACCGTCGTCGGCCACTCGATCGCCGGCCTGCACGCCGAGGGCTTCGCCCGCCTCCACCCGGAGCGCACGGCCGCCCTCGTCCTCGTCGACTCCTCCGTGGAGGACCACCCCCGCCCCGGTCGTCCGGCCCTCGCCGCCGCGGCGGGAGCCGCGCTCACCGCCCTCGGCCTGCCCGCCGCCCTCGGCCCCGCGCTGCGCCGGCTCGCCCTCCGCCCCGACACCGCCCCGCCGGCCGAGGTCCGCCGCGTCTACCGCTCCTCACGCGTCTGGCGCGGCACCCTGCGCGAGAACGCCGCCTACGGCCCGGTCGCCGCCGAGCTGCTCGCCCTCCGCCGCGACCACCCCCTCCCGCCCGCCGCCCCCGTCACCGTCCTCGCCGCCCCCGACGGATCCGCCCGCTGGGAGCGCCGCCAGCGCACCCTGGCCCGACGGCTCGGCGCCCGCTACGAGGCGGCCGTGCCCTCGGGCCATCTGGTCATGCGGGACGACCCGGGCACGGTCGCCCGGGTCGTCCTCGGAACCTCTCAGGAGGTGGCGTAGACGCTCGCGCAGAACGCCTTCAGCTGCTCGTCCGACAGCTGCTGCGCCAGGTCGGCCTCGCTGATCATCCCGACGAGCCGCTTGTTCTCGATCACCGGGAGCCGCCGGATCTGGTGGCTCTGCATCTCCTCCAGGACCGCGCCCACGTCGGCGCCGGCGTCGATCCAGCGCGGAGTGCCCTGCGCCATCTCGCCGCAGGTCACCTTCGCCGGGTCGTGGCCCATCGCCACACAGCGGATCACGATGTCGCGGTCGGTGACGATGCCGCACAGCCGCTCGTTCTCGTCGGCGACGGGGAGCGCCCCCACGTTGAGGTTGCGCATCATCTGCGCCGCGCGGTCGAGCGTCTCGTGGGCCGGGATCCACTGGGCTCCCGGGTGCATGATGTCCTTCGCCGTGGTCATGGGGTGCGAACCTTTCGTCGAGCGTCGTTGCACGCACGTGGTTCCCCGAGCGCCTTTCATTCTGCGGGCACGCGTCGGCCCCCGCGACCGCAGCGGGTCACGGGGGCCGGGAGCGCCTCGGCGAGGTCCTCAGGCGGTGGCGCCGCGCTTGCGCAGCATGTCCGCCATCAGCGCGATCTCCGACTCCTGGGCGTCGACCATGCCCTGGGAGAGGTCCCGCTCGATGTCCACCGAGCACTTCTGCACACAGCCCTGGGCCATGTGCACGCCGCCCTTGTGGTGGGCGGTCATCAGCCGCAGGTAGAGGATCTCGGCCTCCTTGCCGGAGGCCTTCCGCAGGGCGTCCAGCTGCGTGTCCGTCGCCATGCCGGGCATCAGCGCGCCGTCCTTGGCGGCGGCGTCGCCGGTGACGGGCATGCCCATCCAGCTCATCGGCGCGGTGCCCGACTCGACCTTCGGCAGGCCCCACAGGTCGAGCCAGCCGAGCATCATGCCGCGCTGGTTGGCCTGGGTGTTGGCGATGTCGTACGCGAGCCGGCGGACCGACTCGTCGGTCGTCCGGTCCCGGACGATGAAGGACATCTCGACGGCCTGCTGGTGATGGACCGACATGTCCCGGGCGAAGCCGGCGTCGGCGGAGGCGCTCACCGGAGTGCGCGGCGCCTCCTCGCGCTCGGCCGAGGCGACCGTGACGGCGCCGGCGGCGAAGAGCACCGAGAGGGCGACCGCGGTGATGGCCGCGTAACGGGTGCGGCGGGGGCTCACTGGCCCATCCCCGCGCCGCCCGCGCCGTCGGCGCCGACGCCGCCGGTGCAGGCGGCACCCGGCTCGGGCGTCTGCTTGCCCTGCACGTACTTGGTGAAGAAGGCGTCGACGCGGGGGTCGGTCGCGCTGTCCACGGTGACCTGCTTGCCCCAGGCGGAGAGCATGATCGCGCCGGTCTGGTCGTCGACCGGGCTCATCAGCGTGTAGGGGGTGTCGGAGACCTTGTCCTTCAGCTTCTTCACGTCGGCCTCGGCGGCCTTCTTGTTGTAGGTCACCCACACGGCGCCGTGCTCCAGGGAGTGCACGGCGTTCACCTCGGGGACGGCCTTGTCGTAGACGTCGCCGTTGCAGTTCAGCCACACCGGGTGGTGGTCGCCGCCGACCGGGGGCTTCACGTCGTACTTCACGGCGGTCTCGACGTGGTTGCGGCCCAGCTTCGCCGCGTCCCAGGACTTCTCGCCGGCGATGGGGGCCTTGGCGGCGGCCTCCTTGGCGTCCTCCTCGTCGGCCTTCTTCATCAGCACGAAGGTGCCGAAGCCGACGAGGCTCAGCACGACGACGGCGGAGACGCCGATGGTGACGAAGCGGTTGCGGCGCTCGCGGGCCTGCTCGGCGCGGCGCATCTCCTCTATTCGGGCGCGGCGGTCGGCGGTGGTGGAGCGGTTGGCGGCCATGGTGGTGTCGTCCTTCTGGGAAAGATAAAAAGGGGGGGAAGTCGTCGTTCGGAGGAGGGCGGAGACCGCCCTAGGTCCGGAGAACCTGAAGGACGTGCAGGTCCGGGGCGCGCGGCCGGGTCCCCGGATCCCGCCCCGCACCGTCACCGGCGAGCGCGTCGACGCGCGGCAGCCGGTCCTCCGTGTGCAGCGGCGGATCGAGGGGCGGGGCGCTGAGCACCGCGGGGGAGAGCGACGGGAAGAGGGAGCAGTCGCCCCGGTCGTACGGGCAGACGTACGCGGCCCGCCCGATTCCGGGGACGGGGGTGGCGGTGGGGCCCGGGGACGCCACGGGGGCGGTGGCGGCGGCCCGCTCGTGCCCCGGATGGCCGCCCGGCCCGCCGGGACCGCTCCCCAGACAGACGAAGAGCGCGGCGAGGAGCGTCGCCACGGCACTCACCAGTGCCATGGGACGCGCGTGCCGGTACGGGCGTTCGAGCCGCATGGCTCCCATGGGCGCAGATGGTAGTGGGCGAGAGGGCTCCGTGGGCCGAACGGGGTAGGACTTCCGGAGGTCCTCGGTTACCTGTGTCACACCCGAACAGGCAGTATGGGTGTGCAACGTGCGCGAAACCATGTGGTGGGATGCTCAGGTGCCCCCCGATGTACCCGAGGCGGTGGGATCAGGCGGCCTGACCAGCGAGGATGGGTGTGGAAATGGACAAGCAGCAGGAATTTGTGCTCCGTACGCTCGAAGAGCGCGACATCCGCTTCGTGCGTCTCTGGTTCACCGACGTGCTCGGATTCCTGAAGTCGGTCGCCGTCGCGCCCGCCGAGCTGGAGCAGGCCTTCGACGAGGGCATCGGCTTCGACGGCTCCGCGATCGAGGGCTTCGCCCGCGTCTACGAGTCGGACATGATCGCCAAGCCGGACCCGGGCACCTTCCAGATCCTGCCCTGGCGGGCCGAGGCGCCCGGCACGGCCCGGATGTTCTGCGACATCCTCATGCCGGACGGCTCGCCGTCCTTCGCCGACCCGCGCTTCGTGCTCAAGCGGGCCCTCGCCAAGGCGTCCGACCTCGGCTTCACCTTCTACACCCACCCCGAGATCGAGTTCTTCCTGCTGAAGGACAAGCCGCTCGACGGCTCGCGCCCCACCCCCGCCGACAACTCCGGCTACTTCGACCACACCCCGCAGAACGTCGGCATGGACTTCCGCCGCCAGGCCATCACCATGCTCGAATCGATGGGCATCTCGGTCGAGTTCAGCCACCACGAGGGCGCCCCGGGCCAGCAGGAGATCGACCTCCGCTACGCCGACGCGCTCTCCACCGCCGACAACATCATGACGTTCCGCCTGGTCATGAAGCAGGTGGCGCTGGAGCAGGGCGTCCAGGCCACCTTCATGCCCAAGCCGTTCTCGGACTACCCGGGCTCGGGCATGCACACCCACCTCTCCCTCTTCGAGGGCGACCGCAACGCCTTCTACGAGTCGGGTGCCGAGTACCAGCTGTCGAAGGTGGGCCGCTCCTTCATCGCGGGCCTGCTGAAGCACGCGGGCGAGATCTCCGCCGTGACCAACCAGTGGGTCAACTCGTACAAGCGGATCTGGGGCGGCTCCTCCCGCACGGCCGGCTCGGGCGGCGAGGCCCCCTCGTACATCTGCTGGGGCCACAACAACCGCTCCGCCCTCATCCGCGTCCCCATGTACAAGCCCGGCAAGACCGGCTCCTCCCGCGTCGAGGTCCGCTCCATCGACTCGGGCGCCAACCCCTACCTGACGTACGCGGTCCTCCTCGCCGCCGGCCTCAAGGGCATCGAGGAGGGGTACGAACTCCCCGCCGGCGCCGACGACGACGTCTGGGCCCTCTCCGACTCCGAGCGCCGCGCGATGGGCATCGAGCCCCTCCCGCAGAACCTCGGCGAGGCCATCGCCCTCATGGAGAAGAGCGAACTGGTCGCCGAGACCCTCGGCGAGCACGTCTTCGACTTCTTCCTGCGCAACAAGAAGCAGGAGTGGGAGGAGTACCGCTCCGAGGTCACCGCCTTCGAGCTGCGGAAGAACCTGCCGGTGCTCTGACCGATGGGGTACGACCTCCACGTCACCCGGCGCGACCCGTGGTGGGCGGAGGAGGGCCCGGAGATCGCGGCGCGGGAGTGGGACGCCCTGGTGGCGGCCGACCCCGCGCTCGGGGCCTCCGCCCTGTGGTGGCACGACGGGCGGGTGGTCGCCAAGGACCCCGCCCCCGAGGACCTCGCCGCCCTGCGGCGGGTGGCGGTGCTCCTGGGCGCCCGGGTCCAGGGCGACGACGGCGAGTTCCACGACGGTCCGGCCCCCGGACCGGCGGGAATCCCCTTGCCGCCGCCGGGCGGGGTGTCCAGACTTCCCTCGTGAAGATCGAATCCGTCGCCACCGAGCGGCTGCTCCTGCACCCCCTTTCCGTCCCCGAGGGCGAGCGGATCGCCGCCCGCGAGCCCCTGCCGGAGGACCGGTGGGGGGAGGGGTACCCGGGGGTGGGCGACCTCGCCTCGGTCGGCGCCTTCCTGCGGCGGTGCGCCGAGGACGGGGATCCGGGGGCCTTCCGCACGTACCAGATACGCCTGGCGGAGGGCGGGCTCGTCGTCGGGGGGATCGGGTTCCACGGGCCGCCCGGGCCGGACGGGTCCGTGACCGTGGGGTACGGGATCGTGCCGGGGGAGCGGGGGAAGGGGTACGCCTCCGAGGCGCTCGCGGCGGTGATCGGCATCGCCCGGTCGGCCGGGGCCACCGTCCTGCGGGGCGACGCCGACCCCGCCAACGCCGCCTCCCACCGGGTGATGGAACGGGCCGGCATGCGGCGCGCGGCGGTGGAGGGGGAGGACGGCGGGCTGGTGCGCTTCCTCGTGCGGCTGGAGCCGTAACCCGAGTCCGGGGTCGAGTCGGTGCCGTAACCCGAGTCCGAGCCCGAGCCGGTGCCAGTGCCAGTGCCGGTGCCGGTGCCCGAGTCCGAGTCCGAGTCCGAGCCCGAGCCGCAACCCGAGCCCGAGTCGGTGTCGTACCCGGGCCCGGGGTCCCTCAGCGTTCCGAGAGCTCCGACGGGGCCTCCTGGACCACCCAGCCGTTGCCGTCGGGGTCCTCGAAGGTGAGGAAGGAGTTCCAGGTCCCGCCCTTGCCCTCCTCCCAGCCGGCCGCCCCGACGTGCATCACGGGGGAGACGTCCACGCCGGTCTCGACGAGCGCGGTGCGGGCCGCCTCGATGTCGGTGACGCACAGCTGGAGACCGTGCAGGCCGCCCGGGGCCGTCGTCCGGGTGCCGGGCATCGGCGGCATGCCGGAGAGCAGGGCGATGGAGCAGCGCGAGCCCGGCGGGGTCGCCTGGATGATCCGCGTCCCGGGGGCGACCTCGTCGTCCAGGTCGATGACGAAGCCGCACTTGTCGGCGTAGAACTCCTTCGCCCGGTCCATGTCGGTGACGGGGACCGGGACGACTTCCAGTGTCCAGTTCATGGGACCACCGTCCCGCACCCGACCGCGCACCGCACCCCGTCCACGCGGGGGACCTGACGGAAATCCACCTGCTCCCGGCCGGGTGACCTGATCCTTTCGTTCGAGGAGCAGGACGGATCGGGAACGACCGCTCCGGCGTCATACAACGTCCCTATAGTGACCACGCGTTGGCCGCACACCGCAGGAGACAGGACTCATGACGCCTTCCCCGCCCGCAGGGCCGCCCGCTCCCGACGCGGCACCCCCGTCCGGGTGCCCCGCGGCCGTCCCGCTCTCCGGACCCGGCTTCCACACCGACCCGCAGTCCCTCTACCGGTCCATGCGCGGCGAGCACGGCCCGGTCGTCCCGGTGGAACTCCCCGGCGGCTTCCCCGCCTGGCTGGTCATCGGCTACCGCGAGGTCCACCAGGTCACCAGCGACCCCGAACTCTTCCCCCGGGACGTCGGCCTGTGGAACCAGTGGCCGCACATCCCCGCCGACTGGCCGCTGCTCCCGATGGTCGGACAGCCCCTGCCCTCCATCTACTTCAGCGCGGGCGAGGAGCACCGGCGGCACGTCCGGATGGTCGTCCCCGCCCTGGAGGCCGTCGACCCCTTCGAGATCCGCGGCCACTGCGAGCAGCTGGCCGACCGGCTCGTCGACGACTTCTGCGCCCGCGGCACCGCCGACCTCGTCGCGGCCTTCTGCGAGCCCCTCCCCGTCCTCGTCCTCGCCCGGCTCGTCGGCTTCCCCGACGACGAAGGCGCCGACATCGCCCGGGTGTTGAAGGACCTCGCCGACGGCGGCGCGGAGGCCCAGAGCGCCCACCAGCGGTTCGCCGGCCACATGGCCCGGCTGGTCGCCACCAGGCGGGCCGAGCCCGGCGACGACGTGACCTCCCGGATGCTCGCCTGTCCCGAGGAGTTCACGGACGAGGAGTACATGCTCGACCTGATGGCGATCACGGCCGCGGGCCACCTCACCACCGCCGACTGGATCGGCAACTCCGTCCGGCTGATGCTCACCGAGGACGACTTCGCCGACTCCATGGCCCGCGGCCGTCGCAGCGTCGCCGACGCCATGACCGAGGTGCTGTGGGAGGACGGGCCCACCCAGATCCTGGCCGGCCGCTGGCCGGTCCGCGACACCCGGCTCGGCGAGCGGCGGATCAAGGCCGGCGACCTGCTGCTGCTCGGCCTCGGTGCCGCCAACACCGACCCGGTGATCCGGCAGGGCGCCCCCGGCGGCGCCCCCTCCGAGCGCGGCGGCAGCGGTGCCCACCTCGCCTTCAGCCACGGCGAGTACCGCTGCCCGTTCCCCGCCCAGGAGATCGCCGAGATCATCGCCAGGACCGGCATCGAGGTCCTGCTCGACCGGCTGCCCGACCTCGAACTCGCCGTCCCCGTGGGGGAACTGGTCCGCCGCCCCTCCGCCTTCCTGCGCGGCACCACCGCCCTGCCCGTCCGGTTCACCCCCGTACCCACCACTGGAGCCCCCTCGTGACCTGCCCGCACGCAGCCGCCCGGGACGCCGCGTCCGTCGTCGTCGTCGATCCGATGGTCCAGGACCTCGACGGCGAGACCGACCGGATCCGCGCCGCCGGCCCGCTGGCCCGCATCGACCTGCTGGGCGTGCCCGCCTGGGCCGTCACCCGCCACGCCGACGCCCGGCGCCTGCTCGTCGACCCCCGGCTCGTGAAGGACATGGCCGCCTGGGACCTGTGGACCAGCGGCGTGGTCACCCACGCCTGGCCGCTCATCGGGATGATCGACGCCGGCCGCTCCATGTTCACCGTCGACGGCGAGGAGCACCGCCGGCTGCGCGCCAAGACCTCCCAGGCGCTGACCCCGCGCCGCCTGGAGGCGATCCGCCCCGACATAGAGAAGTTCACGGCGGAGCTCCTCGACGCCCTGGAGGAGGGCGGCCGGGACGGCGCCGTCGTCGACCTCAAGTCGGTCTTCGCGCAGCCGCTGCCCATGCGGGTCGTCGGCATGCTGATGGGCGTCGACCCCCAGGCGAACACGATGCTCACCCGGCAGTACAAGAAGTTCTTCTCGATGCTCACCCCGCAGGAGGAGCGGCTCGCGCTCCTCGCCGAGCTCGACGTCTTCTACACGGACCTCGTCCGCGCCAAGACCGCCCTGCCCACCGACGACCTGACCTCGGCGCTCATCCTCGCCGAGGACGGCGGCGAGCCGCTGACCGAGGAGGAGGTCGTCGGCAACCTCAAGGCGATGGTCGCCGCCGGCCACGAGACCACCATCGGCCTCGTCCTCAACGCCGTCCGCGCCCTGCTCTCCCACCCCGAGCAGCTGCGGATGGTGCTGGCCGGCGAGGTCTCCTGGGAAGCGGTGATCGAGGAGACCCTGCGCTGGGACACCCCCACCACCCATCTGCTGATGCGGTTCGCGACCGAGGACGTCGAGGTCGGCGACGCCGTGATCCCGAAGGGCGAGGGCGTGGTCGTCTCCTACCGGGTGATCGGCCGCGACCCCGAGCAGCACGGCCCGGACGCCGACGCCTTCGACGCCACCCGGCCGGCGCCCAACCGCCACATGACCTTCGGCCACGGCCCGCACATCTGCCCCGGCGCGGCGCTCTCCCGCGTCGAGGCGGGCATCGCCCTCCCGGCGCTCTTCGCCCGCTTCCCGCGGCTGCGCCTGGCCGTCCCGGACGAGGAGCTCCGCAACCTCCCGGTGATGACCCAGAACGACCTGGAGTCCTTCCCGGTCCTGCTCGACGCCTGACCCGCCCGACGCCTGCCCCGTCCTGCCCGACGCCTGCCCCGTCCGGCACCCGACCCGTCCGCGGTCTGACCCGTCCGACACTCGACCCGTCCGCCGCCTGTCCCGTCCGACACTCGACCCGTCCGCCGCCTGTCCCGTCCGGCACTCGACCCGTCCGCCGCCCGACCGGCTCACGGCGTGCGCCGGGCGCGCCCGGATCAGCGGGGGGCGGGGACCCAGTGCAGCCGGCCGTCCTGCCCCAGGGCGGCCACCCCGCCGGGGCCGGCCGCCGGAGCGCCCGCGAGCGGGAAGCCGGAGAGCTGCCAGGAGCCGCCGTCCGCGAGCGGGGCGACGGCGAGGCGGCCGGTCCTGGACCGGACCGCGACCAGGCCGTCCGCCGCGCTGACCGGGCCGAAGCCGGCGACGCCGCCGGGCGGCGGGGCGACCGGGGCGAGCCGGGCGGGGCCCGCGAAGTCCGCGGCCCGAGGCTCGCCGGTGCCGGGCTCGCGGTACCAGAGCCGGATGCCGCCGCCGGCCGGCGAGGGGCCCGCGCTCAGCGCGAGCGTGGTCGCCGGCAGACCGGTCGGCCGGGGTCCGGCGACCGGGGCGCCGTCCGGGCCGCCCGTCCACATCAGGACCGAGCGCCGGGTGCCCGCGAAGAGGTACGTCCGGCCGCGGGCGTCCGTCGCCGCCACCGGGTCGCCGTGCAGCCCGGCCCCGCCCAGGGCGCGCCACGGACCCCAGCCGCCGCCGGGCTTCCGCTCCCGCCCGGCGAGCCGGTGGTCGCCGTCGCGCAGGAAGAGCGAGACCCGCCCCGTGCCGTCCACGGTGACCGCGGGCGCGCCGATGTCCGGCGTCCGGTCGGCCTCGTCCCGCTTCCCGGGGGTGCCGAGGGAGCGCCAGTCCCCGAACCGCCCGCCCGGCGCGGTCTGTTCGACAGTGACGACCTCGCGCCGGTAGCCGGCCGGGCCCGCGAAGGAGGTCCGGGTGCCGAAGACCGCGATCCGCCCGTCCGGCAGCCGTACGGAGGCGACACCGCCGTCCAGGCCGCCGCCGGGCAGCGACTCCGGTCCCTTCCAGGCGCCGCCGGGCGCCCGGTGCCAGGTCGCGAGCCGCCCGTCCTGGACGCCGAAGGCCAGCAGCCCGCCGTCCGCGGCCCGCTGGAGCCACCCGGTCGAGGCGCCCCGCGCGTACCGCACGGTGGTCGTCCAGCCGCGGCCCTGCGGCCGGTCCGCCATCTTCAGGTCGCCGCAGCCCGCCGGGCTGCCGCAGTGGTCGGTCCCGTCGAGCCAGGCGTACGTCCGCAGGCTGCGCAGCTTCTCCCCGGCGGTGCGGCCGTCCAGGGCGGGCGGCAGCTCGGTGTTCGGGTAGCCCATGTAGCTCTGCGTCCCGACCGGCGGGTGTCCGGGCCGCTCCGCGTACCGCGCGAGCGCCGCCTGCGCGAACCGCGCCCCGTACGCGTGGTCCTGGTGGTCCCGCAGCCGCCCGGTCGCCGCGTCCGTGCCGGGCGTCGGGTCCAGGGTGCGGACGAAGGTCGGCCGGAAGCGGTCGAGCAGCCCCGTCAGGGTGGCCACGACCTGCTCCTTCGAGTACGCGAAGTCGGCGGCGACCGGCGTCCCCGAGGAGCGCAGCGAGCCGAGCGCGGGGATCCGGCCGTGCCACAGGCCCCGCAGGCTGTGCGGGCGGTCGCCGGAGGGGGAGCCGGCCTCGCGCAGCTGGAGCCAGACCAGCCGCACCCCGGGCCGGGCCCGCAGGGTGTCCAGTTCGGCCGCGCCGCCGCCGGCCGTGGGGATCACCGTCCGGTCCCAGGGGCTGGTGCGGTCGCCGGTGACCAGTTCGGCGTACGCGGCGCGGATGCCGTTCTGCCGGGCCTCGGCGTACGCGGGCTTGTCCGGCGCGGTCACGGCGGTCCGCGCGGAGCGGGCGTTGACGCCGTTCGCCTCGCCGGCCGTCAGGTACACGGTGGTCAGCGGGGTCCGGTCGGCCAGCGACTGCGCGGTGTCCGGGTTCATGAAGTAGAGGTCGTCGTCGGGGTGGGAGACGAACTGGACCACGGAGAGCGGGGCGGGGGACTGCGCCCGGGCGGCGGCCTCGGCGGAGGTCCCGGCGGAGGCCCGTATGCCGCCGGGCGGCGCCGGCTCCTCCTGGGCGGCCGTCGCCGTCAGCACGCCCGCGAGGGTGCCGCCGGTCAGCACGGCGGCCGTCGCCACGGCCACGGCGGACCGGCGGTGACGGAAGGGACGTATGAGGCGGGTGGGACGGCGAACGGGCATGGGCGCGGCAGGGCTCTCTACCTCGGGGACGGGTGCGCGTCGGCGGTGACGGCGGATACGCGAGCCCACGGCGGCGACGGCTGCGGAGACGGCTGCGCGACGGGACGGGCGACTCACATGGCTACAGGGCCGGAGCCGCCGCCGGGTTCCGAAAACGGCCTGATGTGCCCGACGTCACGTGTGATCCCTGCCGGATCAGGGCAGGCGGGACCGGTCGCGGACCGTCGTGCGGACGCCCGCGGGAGGCGTCCCCGGGAAGGCTCGCCGACCCCGCCCCGCACGCCCCCGTCGGCCGCTGCGGATAGGCTCGATCCGTCGGGCGTACGGGCTGGAGGGAGCGGCGGAGATGACGGTGCCGGGGCGCAGGAGCAGTACGTTCTCACGGCTGCTGCGGCACGGGTTCACCGATCCGTCCGGGGCCGAGCGGCTCCTCGGCCTGCCCGAGCTCGCCGCGCTCCGCGGGGACTCCGTCCTGCTCGACGCGCTGGGCGCCACCGCCGATCCCGACCTCGCCCTGCGCGGCCTGGTCCGGCTGGTGGAGGCGCAGCCCGAGACCGAGCGCCAGACCTTCACCACCACCCTGCTCTCCGCCAAGCCCTTCCGGGACCGGCTGCTCGGGGTGCTCGGCGCCTCCGAGGCGCTCGGCGACCACCTCGCCCGGCACCCGAGGGACTGGGAGACCCTGGTCACCTACGAGGCGGTCGACCTGCACCCGGGGGTCACCGAGTTCGAGCGGGGGCTCGCCGAGGCGACCGACGCGGTGGCCCTGCGGGTCGCCTACCGCCGCTGCCTCCTGGGGATAGCGGCACGGGACGTCTGCGGCACCACCGACGTCGCCCAGACCGCCGCCGAGCTGGCCGACCTGGCCACCGCCACCCTGCGGGCCGCGCTGGCCATCGCCCGGGCGGCCGAACCCGACGACGCGGCCCGGTGCCGGCTCGCCGTGATCGCCATGGGCAAGTGCGGCGGCCACGAGCTGAACTACGTCTCCGACGTCGACGTGATCTTCGTCGGCGAGCCGGTGGAGGGAGCCGACGAGGCGAAGGCGCTCCAGGCCGCCACCCGGCTCGCCTCCCACCTCATGCGGATCTGCTCCGAGACCACCGTCGAGGGCACCATCTGGCCGGTCGACGCCAACCTCCGCCCCGAGGGCCGCAACGGCCCGCTCGTCCGCACCCTCTCCTCCCACCTCGCCTACTACCAGCGCTGGGCGAAGACCTGGGAGTTCCAGGCGCTCCTCAAGGCGCGCCCGGTGGCCGGCGACGCGGAGCTCGGCGGCGCGTACGTCGACGCCGTCTCCCCGATGGTCTGGCAGGCCGCCGAGCGCGAGAACTTCGTCACCGACGTGCAGGCCATGCGCCGCCGGGTCGTCGACAACATCCCGGCCGCCCAGGTCGACCGCGAGCTGAAGCTCGGCCCCGGCGGCCTGAGGGACGTCGAGTTCGCCGTCCAGCTCCTCCAGCTGGTGCACGGCCGCAGCGACGCCACCCTGCACAGCGGCTCCACCCTGGGCGCGCTCGCCGCCCTCGCCGCCGGCGGATACGTGGGCCGCGCCGACGCGGCCCAGCTGGACGAGGCGTACCGCTTCCTGCGCGCCATGGAGCACCGCATCCAGCTCTACCGGCTGCGCCGCACCCACCTCGTCCCCGAGGGCGAGGAGGACCTCCGCCGCCTCGGCCGCTCCCTCGGCCTGCGCACCGACCCGGTCGCCGCGCTGAACAAGGAGTGGAAGCGGCACGCCTCCGTCGTCCGCCGCCTCCACGAGAAGCTCTTCTACCGGCCGCTGCTCGACGCCGTCGCCCAGCTCGCCCCCGGTGAGATCCGGCTCAGCCCCAAGGCGGCCGGCCAGCGCCTCGAAGCCCTCGGGTACGCCGACCCCGCCGCCGCCCTGCGCCACCTGGAGGCACTGGCCTCCGGCGTCAGCCGCAAGGCGGCGATCCAGCGCCATCTGCTGCCGGTGCTGCTCGGCTGGTTCGCCGACTCCGCCGACCCGGACGCGGGCCTCCTCGGCTTCCGCCGGGTCTCCGACGCGCTGGGCAAGACCCCCTGGTACCTGCGGCTGCTGCGCGACGAGGGCGCCGCCGCCGAGAACCTCGCCCGGGTCCTCTCGGCCGGCCGCCTCGCCCCCGACCTGCTGCTGCGCGCCCCCGAGGCGGTCGCCATACTCGGTGATCCCGAGGGGCTGAAGCCGCGCGGCCGGGACCACCTGGAGCAGGAGGTGCTCGCCGCCGTGAACCGCGCGGACGACGCCGAGCAGGCCGTCGCCGCCGCCCGCGGGGTGCGCCGCCGCGAGCTGTTCCGTACCGCCGCCGCCGACCTCATCGACTCCTACGGCACCGAGGACAGCCCCCGCACCTCCGACCCGGGGGCCCTGGTCGACCGGGTCGGCGAGGCCGTCACCGACCTCAACGCCGCCACCCTCGCCGGCGCCCTGCGCGCCGCCGTCCGCGCCGAGTGGGGCGACGAACTCCCCACCCGCTTCGCGGTCATCGGCATGGGCCGCTTCGGCGGTCACGAGCTGGGCTACGGCTCCGACGCCGACGTCCTCTTCGTCCACGAGCCGCGCGAGGGCGTGGACGAGCAGGAGGCCGCCAAGGCCGCCAACCGGGTCGTCACCGAGATGCGCAGGCTCCTCCAACTGCCCACCACCGACCCGCCGTTGCTGATCGACGCCGATCTGCGCCCGGAGGGCAGGAGCGGCCCCATGGTCCGCACCCTCGCCTCCTACGAGGCCTACTACCGCCGCTGGTCGCTCGTCTGGGAGTCCCAGGCGCTCCTCCGCGCCGCCCCCATGGCCGGCGACGACGATCTCGGCCGGCGGTTCATCGAGCTGATCGACCCGCTCCGCTACCCCGCCGAGGGCCTCGGCGAGGAGGCGGTCCGCGAGATCCGCCGGCTCAAGGCCCGCATGGAGTCCGAGCGGTTGCCGCGCGGCGCCGACCCCACCCTCCACGCCAAGCTCGGCCGCGGCGGCCTCAGCGACGTCGAGTGGACCGTCCAGCTGCTCCAGATGCGGCACGGCTGGGCCGAGCCCGGGCTGCGCACCACCCGCACCCGGGCCGCGCTCTTCGCCGCCCACGCCGCCGGGCTGATCCCCACCGAGGAGGCCCAGACCCTCGACGAGGCGTGGGTGCTCGCCACCCGGGTGCGCAACGCGGTCATGCTGGTCCGCGGCCGCCCCGGCGACACCTTCCCCTCCGAGCCGCGCGAACTGGCCGCCGTGGGGCGCTACCTGGGGTACGCCCCCGGTCATGTCGGGGAGCTGGTCGACGACTACCGCCGGATCACCCGGCGCGCCCGCGCGGTCGTCGACGAACTCTTCTACGGGGCCTGAGGATCGGGCCGGGGCCGCCGGGCCCCGGCCCTGCCGATACGATCGGGGCATGGCCCTGCTGACGAGTGACGTGGACCGGTTCGAGAAGGCGCGGCCCCGGCTGGAGGCCATCGCCTACCGGATGCTCGGCTCGTCGAGCGAGGCCGAGGACGCCGTGCAGGAGACCTACCTGCGCTGGCAGGCCGCCGACACCGGCCGCGTCGAGGTGCCCGAGGCCTGGCTCACCAAGGTCCTCACCAACTACTGCCTCAACCAGCTCACCTCGGCCCGCGCCCGCCGCGAGACCTACGTGGGCCAGTGGCTTCCCGAGCCGCTGCTCGCCGGCGACCCCATGCTCGGTCCCGCCGACACCGCCGAGCAGCGGGAGTCCGTCTCGTACGCCGTCCTCGTCCTCCTGGAGCGGCTGACCCCCAACGAGCGGGCGGTGTACGTGCTGCGCGAGGCCTTCGGGTACGCGCACCGCGAGATCGCGGAGATCCTCGACATCGGCGAGGCCGCCGCCCAGCAGCTCTTCCACCGCGCCAAGAAGCACATCGCGGACGGCAGGGCACGTACCGAGATCGACGAGGCCTCCGCCCGCAGGATCGTCGAGGAGTTCCTGGCCGCCGCCACCAGCGGCCGGACCGAGCCCCTCGTCCGGCTGCTCACCCAGGACGCCTCCGCCCTCGGTGACGGCGGCGGCAAGGTGCCCGCCCGTGCCAGCGCCTTCGAGGGCGCGCGTGCCGTCGCCACCTTCCTCCGCGGCCTGTTCAAGCCCGCCCCCGCCAAGCGGGCCCTGGTCGGCGGCATCCCCGACATCTACGCCGGCATCGCCGGCGGCGAGCCCGCGATCATCGCCGTCGTGGACGGCCGGGTCGTCGGGATCAGCTGCCTGGAGGTCACCCCCGACGGCATCGTCGCCGTCCGCAGCCAGGTCAACCCGGACAAGCTGCACCGCGCCACCGAGCGGTGGGCCGCCGGGGAGCACGGGGCCCCGCTGTACACCCTCTGACACCCCCGCGAGGGGTGTGACGCGGGTCACATTCGAATCCTGTCAGGAAACGCGGGGCCGCCCGGTTCAAGGTGCGAGACCACGCCGGAGAAACGGCGCGGACCCCGCGCAGACAGGAGCTCGGTCATGCAGCACCGCATCGTCGTCCTCGGAGCCGGCTACACCGGAGCCGTCGCCGCCGGCCGCCTCGCCCGCCGGCTGCGCCGCGAGGACGTCACCATCACCCTCGTCAACGCCGAGCCCGACTTCGTCGAGCGCGTCCGCCTGCACCAGCTCGCGGCCGGCCAGGAGCTCACCCCCCGCCCCTTCGCCGAGATGTTCGCCGGCAGCGGCGTCGAGCTGAAGCTCGGCGAGGTCGCCGCCGTCGACGCCGACCGCAAGACGGTCTCCGTGGACGGCGCCGCCGGACGCGAGGAGCTCGGGTACGACAGCCTCGTCTACGCCCTGGGCAGCGGCTGGAACCACGGCGGGGTCCCCGGCGTCGCCGACCACGCCCACGAGCTCTCCTCCCGCCCCGGCGCCCTCCGGCTCCGCGACCGGCTGGCCGCCCTGGAGGCCGGACGGCCCGTGGTGGTGGTCGGCGCCGGTCTGACCGGGCTGGAGGCCGCGACCGAGATCGCCGAGGCCCGCCCCGACCTCGACGTGGCCCTGGTCGCCCGCGGCGCCCTGGGCGACTGGCTCTCGGAGAAGGGCCGCGGCCACCTGCGGAAGGTCGTCGAGCGGCTCGGCGTCACCGTCCACGAGCACCAGGCGGTCGCCGCCGTGGCCGCGGACCGGGTGACCACCGCCGACGGCGCCGTCGTCCCGGCCGACGTCACCGTCTGGACCACCGGCTTCGCCGTCCACCCGATCGCCGGGGCCAGCGGCCTCGCGCTCGCCGGCGACGGCCGGATCGTGGTCGACGAGACCATGCGCTCGGTCTCCCACCCCGACGTCTACGCGGTCGGCGACGCGGCGCTGGCCGCCGGCCCGAACGACAAGCCGCTGCGGATGTCCTGCGCCTCGGGCGTCCCGATGGCCTGGCAGGCCGCCGACGCCCTCGCCGCCCGGCTCGCCGGCGTCGAGGTGCCCCGCATCGCCATCCGCTACGCCCAGCAGTGCGTCTCGCTGGGCCGCGGGGAGGCCCTGATCCAGTTCGTCACCGCCGACGACCAGGCCAAGGAGAAGGCCCTCACCGGCCGCTTCGCCGCCCGCTACAAGGAGCTCATCTGCAAGGGCGCCGCCTGGGGCGTCGCCCACCCGACCCTGGGCCTGCCCGCCCGCCGCCGGCCCGTGGTCCGGCAGGAGGCCCGGGACGCCGTCCGCGCGGAGGCCGTCGCCTGAACGGATCGCTGGAAGCCGTCCCTCCATGATCACGGAACCGTAGGGTCGGATCCGGACGACGAATTTCGGACGGACGGACGGAGCGCACGAGGATGAGGATCGCAGTACTGGGCACGGGCGAGGTCGGCCGGAGACTCGCCACCGCCCTCGCCGGGCTCGGCCACGAGGTCGGGCTCGGCTCCCGCACGGCGGACAACGCCGAGGCCGTGAAGTGGGCCGAGAGGCACCCGGGCGCGACCCACGGCACCTTCGCCGACGTCGCCGCCACCGCCGAACTGGTCGTCAACGCCACCGGCGGACTCGTCTCCCTCGCGGCCCTGGAGGCGGCCGGCGCCGAGAACCTGCACGGCAAGGTGCTCGTCGACGTCTCCAACCCGCTCGACTTCTCCGAGGGCTTCCCGCCGAAGGTGGTCACCTTCGACGGCCTCAGCCTCGCCGAGCGGATCCAGGCGGAGTTCCCCGGGGCCCGGGTCGTGAAGACGCTCAACACCATGACCAACACGGTGATGGTCGAACCCGGCCGGGTCCCCGGCGACCACGTCGTCTTCGTCGGCGGCGACGACGAGGACGCCAAGGCCGTCGTCACCGGACTGCTCGGCTCCCTCGGCTGGCCCGCCGCCCGGATCACCGACCTCGGCGACCTGACCAGCGCCCGGGCCACCGAACAGCTCATGCCGATCTGGCTGCGCCTCTACGGCCTCCTCGGCACCGGCGACTTCAACTTCGCCGTCTGCCGGGCCGTCTGACCGCCCCGGCCTCGGAGACACGGGAGGCCCCCGCCGGCGAAACGGCGGGGGCCTCCGGTGCTCACGGTCAGCGGCGGCCGGATCACCTTCCGGAGCCGACGCGCTCCTCGCGGTCCGCGTCCCGCTCGGTGTCCGTCCCCCGCGTCGCGGGGGCGGGCGCCTCCACCTCCGCCTCGACGACGACCAGCGGCTCCACCTGCTTCGAGAGGCGGTGGGGCCAGGTGCCGTACCAGAAGTACGCGACGAGGAAGCCGAAGGCGAGGCAGAGCATGCCGCCGACGGCGTCCAGCCAGAAGTGGTTGGCGGTCGCGACGATCACGACCAGCGTCGCCGCCGGGTAGAGCAGGCCCAGGATCCGGGCCCACGGCGCCTTCGCCAGGAAGAAGAGGGTCAGCCCGCACCACAGCGACCAGCCGATGTGCATCGACGGCATCGCCGCGTACTGGTTCGACATGTGCTTGAGGTCGCCCGAGGCCATCGAGCCCCAGGTGTGGTGCACCAGCACCGTGTCGATGAAGTCCTTGCTCTCCATCAGCCGCGGCGGCGCGAGCGGATACAGGTAGTAACCGACCAGGGCCACGGCGGTGGTGGCGAAGAGGACGGTACGGAACGCGGCGTAACGGCCCGGCTGCCATCGGTACAGCCACACGAGCACACCGATGGTGACGATGAAGTGCAGCGTCGCGTAGTAGTAGTTCATCGACACGATGAGCCAGGTCACCGAGTTCACGGCGTGGTTGACGGCGTGCTCGAAGGCGAGGCCGAGGGACTCCTCGGTCCTCCAGATCCAGTCCGCGTTCTTCAGCGCCTCGGTCTTCTGCTCCGGCACCGCGTTGCGGATCAGCGAGTACACCCAGTAGCTGACGCCGATCAGCAGCAGCTCGAACCAGATGCGGGGACGCCGTGGAGTGCGCGCACGCAGCCACGCCCACCGGCCGTCGGCCACGATGGGTGACGACGGGGTCGTCCGGTCGTCCAAACTCTTCACGGTCGTTTCACCCATAGGCAGAGAGTTTGCCAGATCCACGCCCCCCGACCGATCATCCCTCGGTCGGGTGTACGGCGCACCCTCTCCCCCTCAGGTACTAGGCGCCGGGAGGTGCCGACTACGGGGTGTGGGGAGGGGCCGACGCCGTGGAGCCGCGGACGACCAGCTCCGGCATGAAGACGAACTCCGAGTGGGGTGCCGGGGTGCCGCCGACCTCCTCCAGGAGGGCCCGGACCGCCGCCTGTCCCATCGCCTGCACGGGCTGCCGGATGGTGGTGAGCGGCGGATCGGTGAAGGCTATGAGCGGGGAGTCGTCGAAGCCGACGACGGAGACGTCCCTCGGCACGTTCAGCCCCTGCTGGCGGGCCGCGCGGATGGCGCCGAGCGCCATCATGTCCGAGGCGCAGACCACCGCCGTGCACCCCTTGGCGATCAGGGCGGCGGTCGCCGCCTGGCCGCCCTCCAGGGTGTACAGGGAGTGCTGGATCAGTTCCTCGGACTGCTCGGAGGTGAGGCCGAGACGGTCCTGCATCCCCTTCTGGAAGCCCTCTATCTTGCGGAGCACCGGCACGAAGCGCTTCGGTCCGACGGCCAGCCCGATCCGGGTGTGGCCGAGGGCGGCGAGGTGGGTGACCGCCAGCTGCATCGCGGCCCGGTCGTCGGGGGAGACGAAGGGCGCCTGCACCTTGGGGGAGAAGCCGTTGATGAGGACGTACGGCACGCCCTTGCCGCGCAGCTGGTCGTAGCGGGAGGTGTCCGCGGTGGTGTCCGCGTGCAGGCCGGAGACGAAGATGATGCCTGCCACCCCGCGCTCCACCAGCATGTCGGTGAGCTCGTCCTCGGTGGACCCGCCGGGGGTCTGGGTGGCGAGCACCGGGGTGTAGCCCTGGCGGGTCAGGGCCTGCCCGATGACCTGGGCGAGGGCCGGGAAGATGGGGTTGTCCAGTTCGGGGGTGATCAGCCCGACGAGGCCGGCGCTGCGCTGGCGCAGCCGGACCGGACGCTCGTAGCCGAGCACGTCGAGCGCGGCAAGGACGGATTCACGGGTGGCGGTGGCCACACCGGGCTTGCCGTTGAGCACGCGGCTGACTGTGGCTTCACTGACCCCCGCCTGGGCTGCGATGTCGGCAAGCCGCGCGGTCATGAGAGTGGACTGTACCGGTCACAGCGCGTATTGCCCACCAGTGGGGTCGGTGCCGCTTCTGGCGGGACGGCTCGCAAGGCGGCTCGCAAGGTCTTGCAGGTCTTGCAGCGGGATGCGAGGGATCGTTGTTGCGGAAGGGCCGGTTCCTTGTGCGCTCCCTGGCCGGTTTCCGTCGGATATATCGGATGAATCGGCGGAAGATGAGCCTCCATGTCGCTGTCAAGCGGCGCGACGGCAACCTTCGGGACACGCGGATGTAACGATCCCCGGTTCTTGCAGAAATCCGCCGCAAGGTCTTTCGGCTCGTTTTCATCCCTGTTACGTTCCTGGCAACCCGGAGCGCCGCGAGGGAGCGGTCGCAATGAGGAAGGTTCCAGCCCCTCGTCTCCCCGGGATCATGTTGAAGGAGTTCACATGCGGCGTGGCATAGCGGCCACCGCGCTGGTCGCGGCCCTGGGCGTCACCCTGGCGGCGTGCGGCGGAAGCGACAGCGGTTCCAACGGTGCGGCGAAGGGCTCGGGCGAGCTCTCCGGCACCGTGACGTGGTGGGACACCTCCACGGTCGGTTCCGAGGACAAGGTCTTCAAGAAGGTCGCCGAGGACTTCACCAAGAAGCACCCGAAGGTCACGGTCAAGTACGTGAACGTGCCCTTCGGCGAGGCGCAGAACAAGTTCAAGAACGCCGCGCAGGCCGGCGCCGGCGCCCCCGACGTGATCCGCTCCGAGGTCGCCTGGACCCCCGACTTCGCCAACCTCGGCTACCTCGCCCCGCTGGACGGCACCGCCGCCCTGAAGGACGAGGGCGACTTCCTGGCCCAGGCCGCCGCCTCCACCAAGTACAACGGCAAGACCTACGCCGTCCCGCAGGTCATCGACTCCATGGGCGTCTTCTACAACAAGAAGATCTTCAAGGAGGCCGGCGTCGAGGTCCCGAAGAACATCGCCGAGCTGAAGACGGTCTCCGCCACGATCAAGGAGAAGACCGGCAAGACCGGCCTGTACCTCCGCGGCGACGACCCGTACTGGTTCCTCTCCTTCCTCTACGGCGAGGGCGGCGACATGGTCGACGCCGACAACAAGACGGTCACCATCGACAACGAGGCCGGCGTCAAGGCCTTCAAGACGGTGAAGGACCTCGTCGACTCCAAGACCGCGATCACCGACGCGACCAACGGCTGGGACAACATGCAGGCCGCCTTCAAGGACGGCAAGGTCGCCATGATGATCAACGGCCCGTGGGCCGTGGCCGACACCTACGCCGGCAAGGAGTTCGCCGACAAGGCGAACCTCGGCATCGCCCCGGTCCCGGCCGGCTCCGCCGGTCAGGGCGCCCCGCAGGGCGGCCACAACCTCGCCGTGTACGCGGGCTCCAAGAACCTGGAGGCCTCCTACGCCTTCGTCGAGTACATGACGTCGGTCGAGAACCAGGCCAAGGTCACCCAGGAGCTCAGCCTCCTCCCGACCCGTCAGTCCGCGTACCTCCAGAAGGACGTCGCCAAGAACGAGATGATCGGCTTCTTCAAGCCGGTCGTCGAGAAGGCCGTCGAGCGCCCCTGGATCCCCGAGGCCGGCAGCCTCTTCACGCCGCTCGGCACCGAGTACACCAAGGTCCTCACCGGCCAGACCACCCCGGAGCAGGGGGCGAAGGCGGTCGGCGACAACTACCGCAAGCTCCTGAAGGACTGGAAGTAAGAGGAAGGCTGGCCGGCTGATGGCTGTGGACACCCCCAGCCAGTCGGTGGCGAAGGCCGCGGGCGACGTCGTCGCCC